>JAYVKA010000113.1:0-3021 GCA_043768885.1 Planctomycetota bacterium | reverse complement strand
AGCAAATGCGCCAACGTGGCGGCGGTGGTCGTGGTCAAGGCGGTGGCGGTCAAGGCGGTGGCGGTCAAGGCGGTGGCGGTCAAGGCGGTGGCGGTAGTCGAGCACCCGGTGGTGGCGGAGGCGGTGGTCAGTGAGTCAGGCCAAAGTCAACTCGGCGTTGAAAATCGTCAACCTGCAAAAGCACTATTTCCTGAAAGGAGAGACAGTTCGCGCATTGCGTGGCGTCACGTTTGAAATTCCGGAAGGCGATTATGTTGCAATCATGGGTCCATCGGGTTCCGGCAAAAGTACACTGCTGAATTTGCTGGGATGCCTGGACCGTCCGACATCCGGATCGTTCCTGTTGGGCGACGATGATGTATCGACGATGACTGACGACGAGCTGTCGGAAATTCGTGCTTCGCGAATCGGATTTGTTTTTCAGTCCTACAACCTGATTCCGCAGCTGACGGTTGTCGAGAACATTGAAGTGCCACTGTATTACATGGGTGCCTTGAATGCGCGCAGCCGTGATCGGTGCCGCGATTTGGCGGGCCTGGTTGGATTGGGTGAGCGGCTGAACCATCGCCCAACGCAGCTGTCCGGTGGACAACAACAACGAGTTGCGATTGCCCGAAGTATGGTGAACGATCCGTTCTTTATCCTCGCGGACGAAGCGACCGGAAACCTGGACTCCGTGACGACTGAAGAGATTATGTCCCTGTTCCAGCGATTGAACGACGAAGGTCGAACGATCGTAATGGTGACTCACGAAGATGAAGTGGCCGAGCATGCCAAGCGTGTGATTCGATTGCGGGACGGTGTGATCCAACACGATGACCCGAACACGAATCGTAAAATCTTTCCCCCCGGCTGGAAGCCGACTCCAACGTCCGACGACGCGCCGCAGGCGGAAGAAGTCAAGTCCCGATAGGGCAAGGCTTCAGGCATCAAGCGTCAGACTCAAGACTACAGAAGGGTAACCGGTAACGATCAATGTTCAGTCTCAGAACATGGCGATTGGGCTTAAAAAGCCTCATGCTTCATCCGATGCGGTCAGCGTTGACCGTGTTGGGTATCTTTATCGGCGTGGCGAGCGTTATCTGGTTGCTGGCGATCGGTGAAGGAATCAGCAAGCAGGCTCAACAAAAAATCGAAGACCTCGGTGCCGAAAATATCATCGTTCGAACAATCAAGCCGCCAGATGAAGGTGGCGGAAGTTTTCGCGATGTCAAAATGTATGGCCTGACCCGTGCTGACCATGAGTTGATTGTCGGAACGATTCCAACCGTTGCCAGGGCGTTGCCCATTCGCGAGCTGGCCTACAAGTTTGCCTATACCGGCAATCCAAACGTCAAACCGATCGACGGTCGGCTGGTCGGCTGCACTCCCGAATATTTCGAAGTCACTCGTTTGGTAATAGACCGCGGGCATCTGCTGACACACACCGAAAACTTATCGAAGGCCACGGTTTGCGTAATTGCGTCGGCGTTGGCTGACAAGCTGTTTCCAACGGAAGACCCGATCGACAAAGAAATCTTCATGCCGGAAAGCAAGGAGTACTACAAAATTGTTGGCGTGCTGAAGCCTCGCACCGCCACGGCCGCGATTGGTGGATCATTGGCCGCCCAGGATTTTTCGAATGACGTTTACGTTCCGATCACGACGATGCAACAGCGGATGGGCGACATCCTGGTCAAGAACAGCGGCGGGTCGTTTTCGCGAGATATATTTGAACTGAGCCAGGTTACGATTCAAGTCGACAACATTGACAACGTTTCGCGGACACACAAGCTGGTCGATGCTACGCTCAAGCTCAAAAATCCGCGACGGCAGGACATTGCGATTGTCGTTCCGTACGAGCTGCTGGAACAAGCCAAGGCGACACGGTTGATGTTCATGATGTTCATGGGACTGATTGCAGCGATATCGCTGATCGTGGGCGGAATCGGCATCATGAACATCATGTTGGCAACCGTAACCGAACGGACTCGCGAAATTGGTATTCGTCGTGCACTGGGGGGAAAACGGCGTGACATCGTTCGCCAATTTCTTGTGGAGACAATTGCGCTGTCGGTGATCGGCGGCGTGACCGGAATTCTTGCCGGCATTATCTGCCCAGGGCTTATCAAGGGAGCGCTCTACGTCGTGAGAGAGTATTTTCCACGAATGTATTCCACCTTGCCCGAGTCAGCACAGAATCTCGAGCCGGAAATTGTGGCGATGTCGATTCCACTGGCGTTCTGCATTTCCGTTGTCGTCGGAGTCGTGTTCGGGATCTACCCGGCGATTCGCGCGGCCCGGATGGATCCAATCGAAGCCCTTCGACACGAGTAGACGGCGAAATCTCGATGTTACGGGCGAATGTTGAAGCGCGGATTGCGGCTGCGAATCAGCTCCGATTCATATGCCCGCCGGACGGCAAGTTCACCGATTCGGGAGCCCTCTTCAAAAGTGTGGATCTCCAGCGTGATGTTTTCGCATCCCTGTTTGGTGAGGTAGCCGGCCAGTGAACGCCGGTCGGATTCGTCGAGGTGTTCGGCCAGTCGTCGCCGCAGGTTGTCGGATTCGCCGACGTAAAGATATCCGGTGCTGTCGCAAAAAACGTAGATGCCCGGTGCTTCAGGAATCGAATTCAGGTCCGCCTTGAATTCGGCTGCGGATCGTGCGGTGACTTTACGTCCCCAGTCGGCAATCCGCGTGATCAATTCCGGCTTCAGCAGCCTGGTTTTGCGCAGTTGAAAAGCGGCTTTTCGAACAGCATACAGATCCGCCAGTTCGTCAATTTGCCTGGCTGCGTTTTCAAACTCAGCCCTCAACTCCGGCGACGTCATGATCTGGTCGGTGGAAACTCCGTAGCGATCCTGCAGTTGCCTGGTCGCGATTTCTCCCAACGGCCGGAAAGATGTCGCATCGACCCTGTTTTGTTCCGTCGTCTTGATCTCCGAAAGTTTTCCGGCTTTCCGAAGATTCATCAGTGCCCAATTTATTTGCACCGCTTTTAATTCGGGCAGCGTTGTCTCGCAGGCCGCCAGGAATCGT
>JAYVKA010000112.1:0-8343 GCA_043768885.1 Planctomycetota bacterium | reverse complement strand
GCGTTTCTGTTTTTGGATGGATGCAGTTGCATTTCCGGGTTGTCCAACGGACCCATGGGATCTCCGTCGGCGGGAGCAATTGTTGCAAAGTCTGCGGGTGGTGCTTCGCCGATGGCGACACTGGACCCGTCCTCAGCTGGCAGCAGTGGAGAGCCTGCATCGCCGTCGGCCGGGCCCTCGCCAACCGGCACGTTAACGGAAAGTGGAATCATTCAGGCTGGGGGTGGGCCTTCTCCTGCGACGCGACCCAGTGCCGGAGCTGGTGCGACGCTGCAACTGAATGAAGGTGAGAGTCTGGGTGACATCGCAGGAAATTTCGGAAGTGAACCGCCGCCGCAGCGGGCCTTCTCCCAGTTGCCATCCCAGGAAATCTACGACCGTGAACAACGATTGAAGCATGTCTGCCGGTTGGTTACCGGCGCGCGAAGTTCGTTGTGCCCGATCAACGGAATTTTGACACTGATTCCTTTTGACCTGATCGAATCGGCGAGCGGTCAAATTCAGTCGGCGGCTCAAAAAGACCTGGCGATTTTGCGGGAAGAACTCAAGGTGCGTTGTTCGGTTACTGTCGTCGTTACTGAAATGGAGCGTGACGAGGGGTTCCAGGAGTTGATCAAACGGGTGGGCACGGAAAAATCCCGCGACTTCCGGTTTGGCAAAGGCTGCGAGCTTTGGAGTGCTCCCGAGCGGGATCGTTTGAAGGCCGTGGCAGTTCATGCCGCAAGTGCTTTTGAAGACTGGACCTACACGCTATTCCAGGAAGCTGACGCCCTGCAACACAAACACAATTCGCGACTGTTTCGTTTGCTATGCCGAATTCGTGGTTCCTTTACGGAAAATCTGCAGCAGGTCTTGGCTCACGGTTTCGGATTTGATCCACGGACCGAAGGCTTCCTGGCCCATGAACAGTTTTTGTTTGGCGGCTGTTATTTTGGAGCCGCCGGCGGTCGTTCTGGCCAACACGCTTTTCTGAAGAGCGTTTTCCAGAAAATGCAACAACAGGAAGGCGAATTGGAGTGGGCACCTTCGGCGCGGCGGCTGGAAAGAAATTACCAGATGCTGGGGAGCATGTTCGCACTTCTGGGAGGCGTTTCGTTGCTCGCCACGATCGCCATGATTGTTTACTGGGCGCTTCAACAGGGGCCGGATGGTTAGAAACTCGAGGAAATCCGACGTTTGGAATGAACCTTACGCGATTCCCTGTGGATTTTCCGCTTTCCGATTGAAAACGTTGTTTGGAGGTTTCGGCTGAAAAAATACCGGATTCGCGGCAACAGAGCCGGTCATTTCCGCGATAATGCAGATGGCGCGGAATTGGTCGGGAGATGCGATTGGGCATCGGCAAATAATTCAAGAATTGGTCGGTGAGATATGGCTTATAAACAGGCGAGGCGAAACGTCAAAATCGGGACGACGTTGGGAGAAGACGCTGTTCAGCTGGTCTGGTTCTCGGGACGGGAAGAGATTTCCAGGCTGTTCAAGTTCAATTTGCAGCTGATCTCGATGAATCCCAAGATCGACGCCACGGAACTGGTCAGCCAGAACCTGACCTTTTCCGTTGACTTCAACGACGGGTCTCCGAGGCACTTCAACGGATTCGTCCGGCAGATGTCGGGTGGCGACGAAAGCGACAAGGGACGGCGTGGATATTCGCTGGAAGTCGTTCCGTGGCTTTGGTTTCTGACTCAAACCACGGACTGCCGAATCTTTCAGGACAAAACTGTTGTCGAGATCATAACCGAGACTTTTAACGAACTCGGGTTTTCAGACTTCGAGACCACCGGAATCCAGGGAACTCATCCCAAACGGGAATACTGCGTTCAGTATCGCGAGACCGATTTCGATTTTGTTTCGCGGCTGATGGAAGAAGAAGGCATTTTTTACTTTTTCCGCCATGAAGATGGCAAGCATGTGATGGTCATGGCCGACGATGCTTCGGTTTACAAGGATTGCAAGGAAGCCAAGGTTGATTTCCCGGCCGATGAACAGGAGTCGCACCACAAGACGCCGCACATTCACAGCTGGGAACACGTTTGGCAATTTCAAACCGGTGCCTGGGCTCACACCGATTACAACTTCAAAACTCCGCGACAACAGCTGTTGACCAATGAAAAAACAGTGATGAAGTTTAAGGAAGTTGCCAAGTACGAACAATTTGATTATCCGGGCATGTATCCCGATAAAGGAATTGGCAAACCGCTGTCCCGTGTCCGAATGGAAGAGATTGAGTCGCCGCATGACATCGTCCAGGCGACCAGTGGATGCCAGTCGTTTTCACCGGGTTGCCGTTTCTCAATCGGAAAACATCGAGTTCCCGCCGAGAATGGCAAATCTTACGTCATTCGGGCGATTCAACACGAGTGCCGGGAGACCAATTATGAATCCGGCGAAGAATCCGGATTTGATTATCGAAACCAGTTCGAATGCTTCCCTGATTCTGTCAAATTCAGACCGGCTCGCGAAACAGCCAAAGCCGTCGTTCGCGGATGCCAAACAGCTGTCGTGACTGGACCGGCTGGCGAAGAGATTCATACGGACGAGTACGGTCGGGTCAAAGTCCAGTTCCACTGGGACCGCTACGGAAAATATGACGACCAGAGTTCCTGCTGGATTCGCTGTGCACAAAACATTGCCGGGAAACACTGGGGTTTCATGACGATTCCCAGAGTTGGTCAGGAAGTCGTCGTGGATTTTCTCGAAGGCGATCCCGACCGGCCGTTAATCGTGGGGGTAGTCTATAACGCCGAACAGATGCCGCACTACGGTTTGCCCGGTGAAAAGACCAAGTCCTACTTCAAATCGAACAGCTCCAAGGGCGGGGACGGGCACAACGAAATCCGCTTCGAAGACAAAAAGGGGGCTGAACAGATCTATATCCACGGCGAGAAGAACCTCGACATCCGAATCAAGAACGATGCGATGGAGTTAATCCTTCATGACCGCCATTTAATTGTCGGAGCCGAGAAAGATGGCAAAAAAGTTGGCGACCAGCGGGAGATGGTCTATCAGGACAAACACCTGAACGTGAAACGAAATCACGTCGAGCACATCGAAGGGAACATGGAGCTGATGATCGGCAATGGCAAGGCCGCGGACGGTGGCAAACTGGATGTTGTCGTGGAAAAGAAGATGACCGAGTTGATCGGCAAAGAAGGTTTCCATCTGCATGTCGAAGGTGATCGCACTGTCCAGATCGACGGAGGCGATTCGTTGTCAGTTGGCGGAAACAGTTCTTCCGCGATTAAGGGTAACCGCAGCGCACAAGTCAAGGGCGACGACAAGACAAAAATGGATGGCTCAATGAGCCTGGATATTGGCGGTGATTACCAGGAAAAGTCCGGAGGAAAACACGCGGTTGAAGCTGGTCAGGAAATACACATAAAGGCGGGCATGAAGGTTATCATTGAAGCCGGCCTGCAGCTTTCGCTGGTAGGCCCTGGCGGTTTTATCGACATCGGCCCGGCGGGTGTATCAATTCAGGGGACAATGGTGTTGATCAACAGTGGCGGGGCTGCGGGAAGTGGCAGTGGATCGAGTCCAGCTGCTCCGGACAAGCCAGCCGGCGTCAAGAAAGCGAAAAAGGCCAAGCCAGTTGTGCCAACAATCGCCGACAATTCGACAACCGGTCAAAAATCATCGCGAGACTAGTGAGGGTACGATGGACGTCCTCGTCCGTCGGAAAAAAACCGAATTCGACGGACGAAAACGTCCATCGTACAAACCAAAATAACCGCAAGTTTGGGAGAACAGAATCATGCCTCCAGCTGCACGTGTAACGGACATGCACGTCTGTCCGATGGTAACGGGAATTGTGCCGCACGTTGGCGGCCCAATTTTGCCTCCCTGTATGCCAACGGTGATGATAGGCATGTTTCCTGCCGCTCGCGTTGGTGACATGCTGACTTGTGTCGGGCCTCCCGATGTGATCGCCATGGGATCACCGACCGTTCTGATTGGCAACATGATGGCGGCCAGGATGGGAGATCCAACTGCTCACGGGGGCACAATCGTCGTGGGATTTCCGACGGTCATGATCGGAATTCCAGGGCAGGGAAGGGCATTGCAGGTTGCCGCCCGAACAGGTGCTCCGTTTTGCGATTCGTGACCGGAGTAATTCCGACCCCGGTTCGGGGTTAACGATCCAGGAAATATCCTCCATTCAAACATCATTTGCTCAAAAACATATCTGACAGCCAGGAAAAATGCGAATCTCTTTGCAAATATATGCTGGACCAGAAACCGGAAAAACAATCTGGCTGGAACCGGGTGCGCTGGCCCGGGTTGGAAACAGCAGCCTCGCGGATATCATTGTAGCGGACGACAACAAGATCTCAGCGATGCATTTTTCCGTCGATTGTTCGCATGATCGCTGTATATTGATCGACCTTGCCAGCAAAAGCGGAACATTTCTCAACGGCAAGCGAACATCTGAATGCGTGTTGAAGCATGGAGATGAAATCGTGGCCGGTGGCACACGATTTGTGGTTGCTGTCGAAGGGGCCGATTCCGGGATGGAGTCTGGAACGTCCGCCGGAGATTCTGGCTCCGGATCTGAAGCAGACGAACGGACACGCAATGTGATTCAAATACTTCGCGAATCCAAACAACCGCTCTATGCTCTGCTGGACGCCGCCCGCGACTCGATGGTGCTTGCTCTGCTTTTCCAGTCAGAACTGAAATACGAGTCGTTATACGAAGGCCCAAAAGGCGAACAGTTGATGGCGGCCGCCCCGTATCTGGTTGAGCTTCCATCCGGCAATGAGTTCCTGGAAAAACTGGTCCGGCAGGGATGGGGCGACAGCTGGGGAGTCTACCTGACTTCATCGGCACCCTTCGCCGAAATTCGCAAAAACTTCCGCCGTTTCCTGATGGTCGAGACACCGGACAAGAAACAGGTCTATTTCCGCTTCTATGATCCACGCGTGATGCGGGTCTTTCTGCCCACCTGTTTGCCTGAAGAAGCCAACCAGTTTTTTGGTCCCGTTCAGACGTTTTTTGCGGAAGGTGAATCGCCGGACACTCTTCTGGTCTTTGACACAAACCAAAATGGCAAGAAAAAGACCGCATCGGTAGCTCCCAATCCCCAACCTGTTGGTTCTTAGCGGAAAGTATCGTATGGCATTCCGAATTCGCGAAGAACAATTGGCCGAATTTCGCCGGTCGGCACTTGCAGATTTTGAAAATGAAATGATTTTGCACAGCAAATCGTTTTCGCCCAAACTCTCGGAAGTCCTTGGCGACGATCAACTCCGAATCGCCGTTCGCCAGGCAATGGACAGGGCTGCTAAATATGGTTTCACCAACCGGGGACCCATTCGACTTTACATTGAATTGATGTTTCTTTGTGGCAGTGACTTCGATACCGATCCCCAATACCCTGAGATCGGAAAAGTGCTGAATTCATCCGAAGATCAAATGGACCGCGCCAATCGAATTTGTGACGGAGTCAGCGAATACATTGAAAAAGTCGCGGGAGAAAAAAACGTGAATGTGCGTTCTGCCGAAAAGTTTCTTGCTGAATTTGCCCGTTTTCCATTGAATATTTCCGAATCGGATTTTTCGGAGTCGATCGCAAGAGAAATGACCAATGCTTACCCACAAAAAACAGCCTACGTAGGAAACGAGAACCTGAATCGGTTGATCGGGGAGGGCCGAATTGAAGCGCGAAAACACGATTTTGAAGCAGTCCGCGCTCAGGTTTTGGTCGTGGTACTCATGTTTGCATTCGGCCACGGGTGTGCGAATGATCCACTTTATCCCTGGATTGGCCGAACACTCCGCGATGAAAAAATCATGGATTCGCAGGCAAGGGCCCTGCGGCTGGAAAAAAAGGCGATTACGTGGCTTGATCATGTACTGGCAGGAAACAAAGAAGGAGCGACAGAGTGACTGACGCAAAAAAACCATCGTCACCAGGAACCGGAAATGGAAACTGTCTGCCTGGCGGAACCACGCCATGCCCGGAAACTCCGGCAGAAGAAACTGTTACCCTCAAACTCATTACTCCCGGTGGAGATCCCGTCAATTCACCGAATTCAAACCAGGGAGCGGACGGCCAAAATGAATTTACGTATTCAATCGCAAATCCGGGAGTACTTACGATCAAATTGAAGGCCAAAGTTGAACCGTCGGGAAAAGCATCTTCGATCCGGGATCGCGTCCTTTTTGAAGTTGATGCTATAGGAATTTCGACAATGGCGTGGGATGCTGCCAACCCGGGTGGCAAACCGACCGTAAACGGAGATTTTCTGGAAGCGGTCGTCACTTTTACGGGTTTGCCCAAGAACAATACCGATTTTGGACTGAAAAAAGCTCGACTAAAACTTGATGGAAGCGTCAATCAATCAAATAACTATGAGGTGTTTTTTCCTCGCGACGCGAAAAACCATCCAGATGGAGATGCCAATAGCCCCAACTGGTATCACTATTGGGGGCAAGTACTTGGGAGACCCAATATGGTTTATGGTGGCGCCAGCGGAACGTCGCTGATGGCCGAGGTTCGGGGGATGACCCAGTGGAACTATACAACTGCGCCAGACAAAATACGCCTCTTTATTTTGGATGAAGTGGTCGCGAAAGCTCGCGCCTACGGTGTTGGCGTAGAGGTCTCGGGAATTGATAATTTTGCCGGAACTGTCGTACATGAATCCAAGCATATCGACCAGATTGCTCGCGCAGATCCGCTTGTTCCCGGCTCGCAATGCTGGCGTCACGGCTACTCCTGGAATCAATCGCCTCACAACCACTGGTCACCCGGTCCAGACGGCAAATGGGGAACTGCACCGGGAGTAGCCACGGTCAGCGTAAATGTATCTCCGCCGTTTCAGGCAGGAGCAGGGGATGATGTGGATATCGACATTGCCGCTTGGAGGCACTGGCCAAATTCCTGGACGATGCCAGCTCCCTCTTGGACACCTGTTCATCCGATTGAAGATGAAGCAATAATGCAAGCAGATGCCGCAGTGCCCAATGATCATCTGCATGCAGACAAAGACTGGGGCGATCCGGGGAAAAACCACAAAACGCTGCTGAAATTTGACGACTGATCGGAAGTATTGATGATTTTGACGGCCAAAAGTTTTCTTGAAACAGGAGTCTTGCTCATGGGAATACTCTGCCCCCAGATACCCGCTGACATAGGCATTCCCTCGCCTGCTGCGATCGTCAAGGCTTCAGACATTATTGTTGTTGGAGAATTCCAAGCTTCAGTTGACACCAATGTCGTTTTTCGAGTTAACAAGTTTTTGCGAGGCAGTGCGTCCGACACTGGCCGCAATTCGTTGAATGTAGTTGTCCCTGGTGGTGGTCAGATCATTGCCTTCGATTTACCCCGAATTGCCCAGGAACACCTTGGAAAAACTGTAATAATCCTTGGTGACGTGGGGCCAAATGGAACTATTTCAATGAAGTGGTATTTCGGATCGATCTGGCCGACGGAACGATTTGATACTTTTCCTTCCGACAATCTCGAAAATTGCGAGCGATTCATCAAGACTATTCTCAAATACGAAAAATACTCGGGAAAGCCAGCCGAGTTGATTCCCTTACTTCTTCAAGACGTAGAAACGCCTGACGTCTATGCAGCATTTGACTTCATGGATGTGGGGCTCAAAGACTGCCTTCCCGGAAGCGATGAGCACTTGGAAAAGCTCGTGATTTGGTCTGCGTTCTCAAAGCTCAAGATTGATGGGACCCCGTCTGATTCGTTTCTTCAGGCAAAACTATTGAGCATTTTCCCAATGTTGCCATTTTCTGTAGCTGCTCCGCACTTTCTGGATGCAGCTTCAGTGGCTGAACCTGCATCGCTCGGAACTCGGTACGTTGCCACAGTAGGGACCATGCTCCGGGCGAAAAAGCTGGTCGGCACCGATTTGATTTCCAAGCCCGAGGTTTTTCTTGAAATCTTTGAATCAGCCCGAACCAATCTTCAGCGCGAAGACGCTGAAATCGCCATTAATGCCTTTGACTTCATTGAATTGGGTTTTCCCGAACGGGCAGCCGATTATGCGATTGAGACAATACTTTCACACAAGCTTTCCGAAATCGAATCGATGGAAAAGCCCCAAAAACGAAAAGAACTTTGGCAACAGAAAATTTGGAAACACTTCTGATTGACCAGGGGCAGGTTCTGGCAAAAAAGACCCTAATCGCACACGATTTGCCGGGTTCCTACCAATTTCATTGGCTTGCACTTCGAGCTTGAATTCGGAGCGTATTGATTCGAAGGCGGAAGTCCAAGTGAATCGCAACTTTGGTGTGGAAAATTGATGTAGGAAAAACATCGTGAAGGAGTTCGAATCAGGTTGTCAAAAATCTGTTGCGAACGGAGTCCTTCACGATGTC
>JAYVKA010000111.1:0-5854 GCA_043768885.1 Planctomycetota bacterium | reverse complement strand
GAAGGGTTCGGCACTTCGATTTTGTAGGGGATACGACGCAAGAACGCGTCGTCAACAAGATCTTTCGGTTCGAGGTTCGTTGAGAAAATGACAAGCTGGTCAAATGGAACCTGAATTTTCTTTCCACTCGATGTATTGAGATAGTCAAATCTCTTTTCCAGCGGCACAATCCAGCGATTGAGCAACTCATCGACGGTCATTTGCTGGCGACCAAAGTCGTCAATCAGCAACGTACCGCAGTTGCTCTTCATCTGGATAGGGGCTTCGCTGATTCCGGAGACCTGGTTGTACTGCAGTTCCAAATGCTCCATTCTCAACTCGCCGCCGACGACGATTGTTGGACGTTTGATCCGAACCCAGCGCATGTCGATCGAATCGTCTTTTACAATGCCGTCGCCAGTTTCCGGAGGAGCTTCTTCGTGGTTCATCGGATCGAACAATCGAATGATGTCACGATCAATGCTGATGGACCGCGGAATCCAGATATGCTTGCCGAAAGCCGACGTGACGCGTTCGGCAATACTGGTTTTTCCGTTACCTGGATATCCGAACAAGAACATCCCGCGACCGCTGTTGACCGCGGGGCCGAGTTTTCGGAACATTTCGGGACTTATTAACAAATCACGAAAAGCGTATTTCAGTTCTTCTTCAGAAGGATGCTGCTTTGTGATCGTCTGGGCTTTGACGCTGTTGATGTAACACTCATACGAAACCGGAGCGGCGCCGAAGTACGAACAAATATCCGAGTAGCGCTTGGCACGCTCCCGGCCGACTTCGGAGAGTTTGCAAAGATAATCGCTGGCATGCGACTGACCGATGTAGATCAGCACCTGATCCTGCTTCATCATCTGAACGACATGTTCACACAGTGCGAAGGGCAGGCGAACCTGAGCGGTGATGTCCCGGATTGAGCACTCGCCGCGAGCCAACAGGTACTTGCAAATCAGTTCTTCAATTGCCGAGTTGCTGATTTTCGCTTCTTCGACCGTCTTGGGCGCATAGGGAACAAAATCGTTACTGGAGTCGCCGACATGTGGAGATTTGCTGCCTGGAGGCCTGGAGACAGGGGCTGGATTGCCTGGCGATTCGTGCGAAGCGGATTTTGAGCGCGCCGGTTGGCCGAGCGAATTCAACCGCCCCAGCAATTCATCGAGTTTCTTTTCGGCGTCACCCGCTCCGGACTGTGTTGCTTCGGCTGGTGTTGTTTGGTTCATGGCTGGTACTGTTTGTCTGAAATCGCGAAATTGTTGGCAAGCGGGAAACACCACGTCTGGAAAAATAGGTCCTTGGTTGGCGAACGCGACGTGATTCGCCAAAAAGCAAAGACTCCGGCCCTTCGACCTTTCCGGTACTGCCGATTCTGCGGATTGGGCGGTTTCGCATGTCCACTCCCCGATTTGTGAGTAAGATGGGTGGGGCGGGCACGACGAAGCCAAGAGTCTGCGGTTTTTGTTGTGTCTGACAAGGCGAATTCATAAGGAACAGAAAAGGTGAGTATTGCGACCGAACGAACAAAGTCTCAGGAAACCGAAAGGGTTGTCGAGTTCATTTCGCGGATTCGCCAGCGGGTGGCGACCGTTGTTGTCGGCCAGGACATCGTGGTCGAACGACTGTTGATTGCGCTGTTTACTGGCGGGCACTTGCTGTTGCAGGGCGTTCCCGGACTGGCAAAGACGCTGCTCGTGTCGGTCCTCGGGAAGTCAATCGATCTGGATTTCTCCAGGGTCCAGTTCACGATCGATTTGCTGCCGTCGGACATTCTTGGCTCGGAGATACTCGACCAAAAGACGAACGACTTTCGTGTACACAAAGGGCCGGTCTTTACAAACCTGTTACTGGCCGACGAAATCAACCGAGCCGCACCAAAAGTTCAGGGTGCATTGCTGGAGGCGATGCAGGAACGAAAAGTGACGATTGGCAACGATACTTTTCGATTGCCCGTTCCGTTTCTGGTCATCGCGACCCAGAACCCGGTGGAGCAAGCCGGCACTTTCGAATTGCCGGAGGCCCAACTTGACCGGTTCATGATGCTGCACCGGTTGACCTATCCCACTGCGACTGAGGAACGGGAGATTCTGACCCGAAACGCGGGCTTGGGGATTGATGTTCAGGACAAGGGTGCTGTGGTCAAAACGGAATTCGACGTATTGGAAAAGGAACCGGTCGGTTCGGCACCTGAACTGGTTGCCGCAATGCGTGAAGTGAATAACGTCTATGTCAGCGATGTCTTTTTTGATCACGTTGTTGAAATCGTCGGGCGGACACGCAATCATCCGCTGCTGGAACTCGGCTGCAGTCCCCGGGCCGGAATTTCGCTGATCAAGGCTTCACGTGCACGTGCCCTGATTCATGGACGTAACCATGTGATTCCCGATGACCTGTATGCTTTGGCCGAAGACGTGATGTTGCACCGAACGCGCTTGACCTACGAAGCACTGGCCGATGGTCACACCAGTACCAGCATCCTAAAGTCCGTGCTTGATGAATTCGGGCAATAACATCCCGGCATCTTCATAATCGTCTGTTTAGCAGGTCCGTATTTTCGGGAAATCAGAATTGGAATCGCAGCTCGAATTCATCGATCCACTGGACTGGCGGCAAATGATTATTGCCGTTCGGAAGCTGGCGGACAGTTTCAATTATGGAACTGATCACTCACCGTATTTGGGTGCCGGTGTCGAATATGTACAAAGCCGGAGATATCAGTTTGGTGATCCGGTTCGAAGTATCGACTGGAAAGTAACGGCCAGGACGGGCAAGGTTTTCGTCAAGCAATTCGAGACTCCCCGACAGATGCCTTGCACGATTGTTTTGGACACCAGTGCATCGATGGTGGTCTCCTCGCTTCGCCGAAGCAAGATGGCGACGGCAGTGCAAATCGCTGGCGGGTTGGCGTTTGCATGCCTGGACCGGGTCAGCCCGGTAGGATTGGTCACGACTGGCGTGGACGGATTGGAGATTGAGCCGAGTTTGGCCCGTGATCAGATTATGCAATGGCTGCACCGGCTGCGCCGTTTTCGAATTGATGGACAAACGCAATTGGGGTCCAAACTGGCGATGTTGAGTGCTCGGCTTGTGACGCGTGCGTTGATTGTTGTAATCAGTGACCTACATGACCCGGATGCGATGCAGACTCTAAAGATGCTATCTCACCGACATGATTGTGTTGTCCTGCGAATGGAGGATCCGGCGGAAAAAGGGACTCGCGGCGGCGGTTTGGTCCGGATGCGGGAACCCGAAACCGGAAAGGAATTTGTTGTCCCGGCCAGCGCGTCACTGGTTGATCCCGAATCTGTTGACCAGGAACTGAAACGGGCCGGAATCGATGTGATGGTGGTACGGACCAACGAAGGTTTCGAACACCAGATTCGCTGGTTCTTTGCCGCACGCGGTGGACTGGGAAAGGGAGCCAGATGATTGGCATGAACAAGCTCGCATTTTTGACACTGCTGTTCGTCGCACCGTCTGCCGATGCTGGTCAATCAGCAACGATTGTCACGACACCGGACGTGCCGGCTCAAACCAGCACCGTTGGGTTCCCGGTCGAATATCACGAGATCGTATTGCCTGGACCGGAAGTTGTCTCGCGGCCCATCACGGATCGGGCCCAGGCGTTGCTGGTTCGAATCGACCAGGTTTACAAACACGGCTCGGATTTCCGTTACAACATGCAAGTGATCGGTCTGGAAGCCGGTGAATACGACGTCGCCAACTTTCTGGAAACCAAAGATGGATCTGCGCACCCGGGGTTACCGCATATCGCATTGAAAGTCGAATCGGTTTTGCCTCCGGGGCAAATTGAACCGCATGCTACGGTTGTTAATCCAACCGGAAGGGGCGGATACTATGTGCCGCTGCTGGTGGCTGGAGGACTGTTTTGGCTAGCGGGGCTGCTGGCAATTATTTTCGCCGGTCATTTCAGATTCGGCCGCCCCGGTACTGCGCGACAATCGCTAACATTGGCTGACAAGATTCGACCGATGCTTGTTCGGGCCGGCGAAGGGAATCTGGACAGCAAGGCGGCAGCAGAACTGGAAAGAAGCCTTACATCATTTTGGCGCAGGCGATTGCGGCTGGAACATTTGTCGCCGGAGGTTTTGATATCAACGTTGAGAAAACACGACGAGGCCGGCCCATTGCTGAATCAACTGGAAGCCTGGTTGCATCGGCCAGACGCTTCTGACACGCCGGATTTGGAACAACTGCTTCGCCCTTATCGCAGTTTTTCCGAACGGGGATTGTAAAAATCCACCCGCAATTACGGCCTGGAACTACAACTAATACGAATGAATCCGATTCTGGAAACAATCAGCAACTGGCAATGGATACCAAGCGGATTTCGATATCCGATGGTGCTCGTTCTGCTTTGTGTGCCCGTGATGCTTCTGATTTGGATCTGGGTCAGACGAAGTCGTGCTGTGGCGATTCCGGTGGACCATTCCGGGCGACGGGCTGGTCATTGGCTCAGGTCGGTCGTGAATGTCGCGGAGTCGTTTGCACCGATTTTACTTGCCCTTGCTATCTGGCTGACGGCAGGGCCACTTCAACTGGGCAAGCCGGAAATGAAACGCTCGCTAACCAACATTTTGTTTTGCATTGACGTCTCAGGAAGCATGAACTCAAAATTCGGGGCAGGGACTTGTTACGACGCTTCGCTGGACGCGATCGACCGGTTTCTGGAACTTCGTGACGGAGATGCATTTGGCCTGCTCTTTTTTGGGAACAGCGTGCTTCGCTGGACTCCGTTGACCAGCGACGTTTCCGCCATCCGCTGTGCGCCACCATTTATGCGCCCCGAAAACCTGCCGCAATGGTTTGGTGGCACTGCGATTGGAACGGGATTGCTGGAATGCCGTAAGGTATTGTTGGAGCAGGAGGAAGGTGACCGGATGATCATCCTTGTTTCGGACGGGATAAGTTCGGATTTGATGGGGGGAAATGATGAATTAATTGCGAGACGGCTGGCCGACGCTTCGATCACCATGTATGGAATTCACATTGGCGGCGGAGAGGCGCCAGGTGAAGTGGCAACGATTGCGGCGTTGACTGGCGGAGAAGTTTTTGCACCGGGCAATGAAGCGGCGCTCGCTTCCGTGTTTTCCCGTATCGACAACATGAAGAAAGCTGAACTGAACAAGACCCTTGCCCAACAACAGGACAATTTTCAGCCCTACATCGCGGTCGCAAGCCTGTTGGGAGCCATTTCCGTGTTGCTCGGATATGGAGTGAGGTTTACACCATGGTAGCCCTGCTTGTTGCCATCACAGTTTTGGTTGTCGTTTCGGGCGCGGAAACGATTCACATTTTCCGCATTCGAAGGCTGGCCGCTTTGATTTTCGGGCCTGGCCGCAGACCAGGTGTATTGGCCGTGGTGGCTCCTGCACTTCGGATCATGGCAGTTACAGCTCTCGCCTGGGGACTGGTCACGTTGTATCAGGAACGGCCCCGAACACTGGAAACCGAGGTCGTCAATGAGTCGCAGCGAAAGCACGTTGTCCTGCTGCTGGACGTTTCGCCCAGCATGCGTCTGATTGATGCCGGTCCGGACAATGTTCAAAGCCGCGCGGCGCGGGCCAGGGATTTGCTCGCCTCGTTTTTTGATCGCGTCCCAATTCAGCAATACCGGGTCAGCCTGATTGCGTTTTACGACAAGGCGATTCCGGTAGTGATCGATACAAGCGACATGGAGGTTATCATGAACGCCCTGTCCGATTTGCCGATGCACTTTGCTTTCAAGGGTCCGAAAACCAATCTGTTTGCCGGGCTGAAAACCGCAGCCGAGATTTGCCATCCCTGGAATCCAAACAGCACGACGCTGATTGTTGTTTCCGATGGTGATACCGTTCCCGCTTCG
>JAYVKA010000110.1:0-5317 GCA_043768885.1 Planctomycetota bacterium | reverse complement strand
CAGTTGGAGCCGAGTCAGTTTTGGAAATCTGGCCACCACTTCAAACAGCTGGGCCGAATCACTTACCAGCCAGTCGTACGCGGCGAGTTCGAATTCCTGAATATCCCGGCCCAGTGCAATCGCCCGTTCCCTGCCTTTGGGACCAAGTGCACACAATGCTGCCAAAGAAGAAAGCCTTACATACAACCCCAGGCTTTCAAGTCGGGCTCCCTGAAACGCTGCTTCCAATCCGTCAACTACCGAAGGGTCCGCCAATCCAATTTTGCCCAATGCAAACGCTGTAGCGGATTGAAGGTGCTCACTGCGGTCTTTTAGAAGCGGGACCAGGAGTGGGACTGCGGACTCCGCGTCCTTGCCAAATTTCCCCAATGATTTAGCAATTTGTTCCGAAGCGTCGAATCTGTCCCTGCCGTTGCGTTTCCTTAACAGCTCTATCAGAACTGGAACGCATATTTCCGGTTGTCGTCCGATCTCGCCCAATGCGTTGGCAATATTCAACGCCTTTCCGTTGCTGGTTTCTGCTTGCAAAACAAGCATCGGAATTGCAGACTCAGCGTCAGCTCCAAAATTGCCGATCGCGTTTATTGCCGTCTGGCTCACGTCGTCGGACCGGTCACCCATGGCGTCAATAAAAACCGGCAAAATATTGGCCAATGCATCTGCGCCAAGGTTCTCTGCAAAATCTTCCATTGCAATTACTGCCCATCGTCGTGTCTCATTTGGAGCGTCGCTTTGCAAGATCCCGATTATCAATGGAACCGCCGCCCCAATTTCAGAAAGTTCTATACTTTTATCCGGAGCGTTTGCCGCGAGTCCGGACAACCCTTTGATTGCCGCCAGTTGTAGCGTGTCGTGTTTCGAGCTCAACAAGTCAATTAGCGAAGGGATCGATGGCCGGTATTCCAATGCCGCGTGGAATGGAATCGCCGTTGCTACCCGAAGGTTGAGCTCCCAATCATCGTTCTTCAAATCAGCGAAAAGCCGTTGAAGGTTGGCCTCCCGATTCATTGGATCCGGATCGCGATTTCCGTAAGGATCATCAATTTCCTGGGAACGGGGACTTGACTCTTGTAGTACAGCCTCGCTGGTTTCCGATTCCGGGTTGGCAGAGCATCCCAGCGCAATAACTGTCACGGCGAAGCAGATCATTCGGCACAGGTCAATCGGATTTTTCATAAGAGTGCCCCACCGGGTTTTTGTTGACCATGATCGTCAGATTGCCCGTGACCATTATTAGCCTGCCAGCGAACACTTGCAAACTTGAGTGTTCGTCAAAAGGGTGCAAGTGGCCAATTCGCCGGTCACATCATCAACGATCCAGCCAACAATCACCGCGAACCAGGCCGCGGGTTTGGCTTTCCATTCATCGCCACTTCGGCAATTCGTGGATTCGGTGCGCCCTGGTTTTGCAAGGGTAGAAAAAAAACGCAAACGCGATTGGGCGCAGGATCGACAATCTCCAACTGTTGCACTTCGCAACAAGAGGCAGTTCTGTCATGAACAAGGTTCATGTCAACGTTGGCACCATTGGTCACATCGACCATGGCAAAACCACTCTGACCCCAGTAATTCTGGCGGTCCAGGCGATTCGGGGAATGGCGGAAGCCAAATCCTGCGGCGCGATCGCAAAAGGCGGTACGGTTCGTGACGACTACAAGACTTTGACGATCACGTCCAGCCATGTGCGGTACGAAACCGAAAAGCGGGAATAGGCCACATTGATTGTCCGGGGGCATGCTGATGATGTGAAGAACATGATCACCGGCGCGGCCCAGATGGATGGTGCGGTTCTGTTGCTGTCCGCAGTCGATGGTCAGATGCCGTAGACGCGCGAGCACATTTTGCTGGCGCGGCAAGTCGGCGTGCCCGAGCTGGTTGTGTTTGTCAACAAGTGTGACCTGGTCGATGACCTCGAACTGATCGAGTTTGTCGAAATGGAAACCCGTGGCCTGTTGAACCGTTTTGGCTTTGACTGCGATTCGGTTCCTTTCATTCGCGGCAACGCCCTGGGTGCGCTCGACAACCCGTCGGACCCAAACGCGGCCCGGTGCATCGTCGAGTTACTGGCGACAATCGACCTGCACATTTCGGAGCCGGTTCGTTCGGGAGTCGTTACCGGAGTCGGTGAAAGCTGATTCGGTTGTTTTGCCTGAAGAGTCACCCGTTCCGTTTATAAGTGAACGGGAAGTCCACGAACTAGGCGCGGTCCAACAATCGCGACCAGTTTCTAATGCCGCCTTTCTGGGTGCCAGACAGCTTGCGCAAGCCTCCAATGACCTCGGTGGACCAAAAAAGTGGGGAGTGCGAAAAACCCGTGCCGATTGCTGCAGGCTGTGCTGAAAACCGGCAAAGTGCTCTTGAATCGAGCCATCAAACGAAACAATCAAAATTGGACTTGAAACCAGGCCGGAAAATCCGGGAACATTAATGGAATAACCCAGACAACTTGTTGACGACAGGGATACCGATGAGCCAATTTCCAAATGTATATTTCGTTTGCGTACACAAGGGTGCGTCGACATTCGTCGCAGCAAACCTGTTCCCTTCTTTGGCCAGGCGCTGCAAGCAGTATTCGGTCTATCAGGTCGGGCACACCTACGTCGACTGGTTTCTGAAAAATCGGGACCCGCTGGGGCTTGACCCGACATACGATGACACCGAATTGACCCGAAGACTGAAAATGATGTTTTCAGAAAATCCAATTCCGCAAACCGGATGTTTGGTCGGGCGCCTTTATCCGCAACATATTCCCGCCATTTGTCAACATTTGAATGCCGAATTCCCCGTCGCCGACTCCCGCGTTTTCGTGATGCGTCGCGATCCGCGGGACGCCCTTGTTTCCATGTACTTTTCCAAAGCCTATAGCCATGACGAAAAAGCAATGCTGACCTCGGCCAGGCAGGACTCAATTGAATCAACCCGAAACCGGATTCGGGAAATGGGAATCTACCACTGGCTCGAAAATGTCCTTGCCAATCCAAACAGCCGCGAAATCATGAATGAGTTTACATTTTGTGCAAACCTGCTTGCCACCGATAGCGGCGTGGTCGATCTTCCCTACGAGCAATTGACGACTCATCCACAAGAATGGCTGACGACGTTCGTCAAACATGCGGGCCTTGAAAGAATCGTTGGCGAAGCCTGGTTTACCGAAATGAAGAATCACCTGATCCCCCCGGAAACCGAGGACAAGTATCAGCATAAACGGCGAGTTACGCCGGGAGGCTGGAAAGAAGTCTTTGACGACAAACTCACCTATTTGCTGAAGAACCGAATCGGCGAACAGATGGAACAGTTGCAATACGATTGGGACTGATTGTTAACCGTCTCGCTTGTCGACAGTTTCGTTCTTGTCGGTTTTTTTCTTCGGGTCGGTCAGGTCTTTCAGACGGATGTTTCGGAAGCGGTAGGTTTGGCCTTTTTCGCCGTGGTGCTGGATGCCGATGTGGCCGGTCGCATCGACGTCGTCGTGCTGGTCGGTGATCAATTCGTCGTTGATGAAAATTCGAAAGTGAGCACCATCGCATTCAATCCGGTAGCGAATCCACTCGCCGAGTGGTGCCTGGACCAGGCGAACTTCTTTTTCCTGACCGGCTTTTGGAAACAGCCATCCGCGGCGGCCCTCGTCATAGAGTCCGCCGGTCCACGCGCGTCCTTTCGGATCGCACTCGGCCTGATAACCAAATACCTTGTCGGGCTCGACGTGACAGCGAAACATGATTCCCGAATTGGAGACGCCGGCTTCTGGCAACTGGATTTCAGCTTCAAGAATGAAATCAGAATATTCCGCTTCGGTTACGAGGAAAAACTTCTTGTTGGCCGTCAAGCGGATTTCTCCATCGACGACTTCGGCTTCGCCCCAGGAGAAGGGGTTCTTCCACCCCTCCAGGTTTTCTCCGTTGAACAGCGCGAGGAAACCTTCTTCGGTCACGGCCTCTTCTTTTTCGCCATCCTGAAGTTTAGCCATCGTGCGATCATATCGAAGGTCTTTGACTTCCTGCGGCATCGTCCCGGCCCAAAGCGATGTTTGAAACGTGAAGATTGTCGCTGCGATAAAAACCGCTCGCGACGCCATGATTCCCGGTGACAAGTACATTGAATTTTCCTTATCTGTCAACCATTGAATTCCAACCGGCCCGTAAGCCCTGATTTTCGAAATCGATTCAGGCGGTATGCCCGGAAAAAATCGCAATTCAAAGATTTGTTTCCAAGTGCTGGCTTTTCGAAACCGGGCATGGCACAATGTGCCCATCCTAAACGGCCCGCCCCGATCTATCCATAACTGGACGGGGTGAAGGCGCCTGGTTGGCCGGACTACATCATGATCGTTTAACCGTCTGCTGAGGGCGTTTGTGCGAGGCCAAAACGTACGCCTTCGGCTGACGGTGAAACGGGAATGGCTTGATTTTCCGGCAAGGCGTCGTTGTCCTGACAGGACAAGTAAACAATTCCAAACCCAAACAATTAGTACTTGCCCATGACATCTGCTGACGAATTCAATCAACAGGCCGAGGAGTTTCGCAAGCGCTATACAGCAGTCAAAGACCAGGTGGGCCGCGTCATTGTCGGGCACGACGAAATTGTGCACGGCGTTTTGACGGCGCTGATGATCGGCGGCCATTGCCTGCTGGAAGGTGCACCGGGATTGGGAAAGACGCTGCTGATTCGCACGCTGGCCCAGGCGCTGGACCTGGACTTCAACAGGATCCAGTTTACTCCTGACTTGATGCCTGCGGACATTCTCGGAACGAACATGATCGTCGAGTCGGACGAAGGCCGGCGGAGTTTCGAGTTTTCCCGTGGTCCGATCTTTACGCAAATCCTTTTGGCGGACGAAATCAACCGCGCGACGCCCAAGACCCAGTCGGCGATGCTCGAAACGATGCAGGAAGGAACGGTTACCGTTTCGGGCACACGGTACGAGTTGAAAAAACCCTACTTTGTGATGGCGACGCAAAACCCGATCGAGCAGGAGGGGACTTATCCGTTGCCAGAAGCCCAACTGGACCGGTTTATGTTCAAGCTGATTGTTGATTACAGCGGGCGGGAAGAGCTGGCGACGATCATCGACCGGACGACAAAGGGAATCCATGTCGAAGCGGAAAAAGTGATGGACGGCCCGGAAATCCAGAAATGGCAAGGCTTGATTCGCCGGGTGATTTTGGCTGACCATTTGCGCGACTACATCGTGCGGCTGACGCTGGCGACTCATCCGGGTGGCGAGATGGCGACGGAATCGACGAACAGCTATTTGCGATACGGAGCCAGTCCGCGTGGTGCGCAGACACTGGCTTTGGCGGCAAAAGTTCGGGCCCTG
>JAYVKA010000109.1:0-2378 GCA_043768885.1 Planctomycetota bacterium | reverse complement strand
CGAGGCGAACGTCAAGGGGGGAGAGGCGGCGCTCTCGAACGGCAGCAAATTTCAATTGCCCGAACACATGCGCGACCTCACGAATGGCCCATACAAAATTGGTCTTCGCGCCAACCACTCGAGCTTGAATGCGCTCACTGGCAATGACCTTCTGATTCCCGCTCGAGTCGAACTGGCCGAGATCAGCGGATCGGAAACCTACGTTCACACGCGCCTCGATGCCAGTACGCGGGTTGTGGCGCACCTCGAGGGTGTGCACAGTTATCAACTCGGGCAAGAGGTTGTGTTGCACCTGAATCCCAACCGCCTGTTTGCCTTTCGCTCGAGCGGAGAGTTGGCTGCCGCACCCTCTCGAGCACCAAAAATTGGGGTGACGTAATGGCCCGAATCGACCTTCAGAACCTTGGACATGCGTACCGCCCCAATCCAACTTCGGCGAAAGATTTCGCATTGCAACAGATGACCATGACCTGGGAGGATGGCGACGCTTACGCGCTTCTTGGCCCGAGCGGTTGCGGCAAAACGACACTGTTGAACATCATTTCGGGATTGGTCAAACCATCCCACGGTCGCGTGTTGTTCGATGGACGCGATGTCACCGACCTGCCGCCAGAAAAACGCAACATCGCGCAAGTCTTTCAATTCCCGGTGATTTACGACACGATGACGGTTCATGACAACCTCGCGTTTCCGTTGCGCAACCGTGGTGTTCAAGAAATTGAGGTCAAATCTCGAGTTTCGCAGATTGCCGAATTGCTCGAGTTAACAAGTGATCTCAAAAACCGTGCGAGTGGATTGTCCGCCGACATGAAACAAAAAATCTCGCTCGGGCGCGGTCTCGTGCGCAAGGATGTTGCTGCTATTCTGTTCGACGAACCCTTGACCGTGATCGATCCGCACCTCAAATGGCAATTGCGCAGCAAGCTCAAACAGATTCACAACGAACTCAAACTCTCGTTGATTTATGTTACGCACGATCAGATCGAGGCGCTCACATTTGCGGATCAGGTCGTGGTGATGTTCGATGGTGCGGTCGTGCAATCCGGCACGCCACAGGCACTTTTCGAGCATCCCGAGCACACGTTCGTCGGGTACTTCATCGGCAGCCCAGGCATGAACCTGATGCCCTGTTCACTCGAGGCCGAAGCCGTTCTGGTCGGTAACTCGAGGATTCCACTCGAGCCGGGATTGATTGCACGGGCCAAAAATGTCGGCGGAGAAATCTCGATTGGCATTCGACCAGAATTCTTGCAATGCGGCGCAGGATCGAGACAGAATTCAGTGCCCGCCGAAATCAAAGCCGTCGATGACCTCGGCAATTTCAAGATCGTGACCGCGAAACTTGGCGATCAATTGATCAAAGCCAAAATCTCCGAGGACGCGGACCTCGAGCCCGGAGCGGGCTGGTTGTTCTTCCCGCCCGATCACACGAAACTGTACGCAAACTCGAGGATTGTCTCGTGATCTCTGCCGTGAACAAAGGTGCGACATGAACAAAACGGTCAACAATCGGGCCTGGTTTTTGGTGCTTCCGGTCGTGCTGTCTGTCGCCTTCAGCGCGATCATTCCGCTGATGACAGTTGTCAATTATTCGATTCAAGATGTGCTCGGGCCGAACCAGCGCGTCTTCGTCGGCGGCGAATGGTTCCAAGAAGTGCTGCGCGATCCAGAGATTCACAGTGCATTTTTTCGCCAACTTTTTTACTCACTGATCGTTTTGATTCTCGAGGTTCCACTCGGTATTGCCGTCGCCCTCGCCATGCCCGCCAGCGGTTGGCGTGCCAGCCTGAGTTTGGTTTTGATCGCGTTGCCGTTGTTGATTCCCTGGAATGTCGTCGGCACGATCTGGCAGATTTTTGGACGTGCTGACATCGGTCTGGCCGGGTACGTCATCAATCACCTCGGCATCGATTACAATTACACCTCGAGTGCTCGAGATGCCTGGTTGACCGTGCTGGTCATGGATGTCTGGCATTGGACTCCACTGGTGGCCTTAATGTGTTACGCCGGATTGCGGGCCATCCCAGATGCGTTTTATCAGGCCGCACGCATCGATGGGGCCTCAAGCTTGAATGTTTTTCGGTTTATTCAATTGCCGAAATTGCGCGGCGTATTGGTGATCGCCATTCTCTTGCGCTTTATGGACAGTTTCATGATTTACACCGAACCTTTCGTGCTGACCGGTGGCGGCCCTGGCGATGCGACCACGTTTCTCTCGCAGATTTTGACGCGCATGGCGGTTGGACAATTCGATGTCGGCAAGGCCGCCGCATTCTCGCTCGTTTATTTTTTAATCATTCAGGCGCTCTCGTACATCTTCTATACCGTGATTCAAAACATGGGTCAAAATTCTGGCAGTAACAATGCAGGAGAGGCCA
>JAYVKA010000108.1:0-5421 GCA_043768885.1 Planctomycetota bacterium | reverse complement strand
TGTTGGGACGAGGTGGGGCCGGAACCGTTTATCGGGCAATGGACCGGCAATTGGGCCGTGAGGTTGCGATCAAGTTTCTGACGGCGGATGATCCGGATTCACAATTGCGATTGCGGCGGGAAGCCGAATTGCTGGCCAGGGTTCAGCATCCGGGTGTTGTTCAGGTCTTTGCTGTCGGCGATCACAATGGAAAAACCTGGATGGCCCAGGAATATGTTTTGGGCGATTCGCTTCGCAAGCGGCTTTCAGGAAAACCGGTTCCACCGAAATTGGCCGCGACTTTCATGGCGCACGCGGCTCAAGGTGTCGCCCAAATCCAGGCAGCGGGAATCGTTCATTGTGACCTCACCCCCGGTAACATTCTGGTCTCCGACCCGCCTGGTGGTGAGTGTGGTGATGAACGATGGCTGCTGGAATCGAAGCCCAAAGTCAGCGATTTCGGACTGGCGCGCTGGCTTCATATCGACCGTTCGGAAACGGGAAACATCGAAGGGACACTATTGTATTTGTCGCCGGAACAAGCCCTCGGCAGCCGCTCGCGGATATCGCCGGCCACTGACGTTTACGGACTGGGGGCCATTCTTTTTGAAATGCTCACGGGTCGTCCACCGTTTTTGGGACCATCGGCCGCAGAGCTGCTGGAACAGATTCTCCGGCAAGAACCGGTCTCGCCGCGCCAGTTACGCCTTCAACTGGATCGGGATCTCGAAACCATTTGCCTGAAATGTCTCGACAAAGAACCGGCTCGGCGCTACGTTAACGCAGCGGCATTGGCTGAAGATCTGGAACGCTACTGCCAACAGCGACCGATTCTGGCCAGGCCTATTGGATGGAGCGGACGAATCAAACGATGGGCGATGCGAAACCGGGCTCTCGCCAGTTCATTGGCAGCAATATTTCTGGTCCTCGTGGCCGGCATTGCAGCGTCTTCCACCGCTGCCAGGATCGCCCTGGCGAATGCTGCCATTGCGCAGTCGGCCAAGGCAATGGCCGAAAAAGAACGGAACCGGGCCAACGACGAACGGGACCTTGCCCGGATTGAACGGGACCGTGCGGACGCGAAAGCCGCCGAATCAGCGCGACTGGCCTTTTCGATTTATCGCATGTTGAGTCAGGCTCAACCCGAACTCAGGGATGGGCCCTATTTGCTGGCAGACTGGATTGAAGACAGCCTTGAGGATGATTCCTTTTTCGAAAACATGTCGTCGGAATATGAAGGCGGACTGCGGTTGAAGCTGGCAGAGACCCTTCAGCAACTGGATCGGCAACAGGAGTCGGTCCCACACTTTCGGCGGGCCATTGAACTGCTCGACCAAGGTGGGTTACACGATGACGCCGGTCAGGCGCGGCGGCAATTGGCAATTATTCTGTCGTCCAAAACCGCAGGCTGGGTCGATTACCCCGAACGGTTTGCGGAAGCGGAAAAATTGTTGCAGGAAACCATTGAGTCAGAGAACGTTTCGCCAAAAATCCGCCGGGCTGCAACCAACCGCCTGGCCCAATGCCTTTTTCTTGCCGGAAAGCCGGATCAGGCGGAACAGGTGATTCGTGAGTTGCTGGCTGAATTTGAGTCGTTGGTCCCACCAGATGAATATGGCGAAGCTGAAGCGAGGAAATTTTTGTGCCATATTTTTTCGCGGACAGGCCGAGCTGAAAATGCCGTACCGGTGTTGCGGGAAATTATTGCTCACCCGCCCCAGGAAATGCTGGCTGCCTCAATCGAAGAAGCCGGATTTCAGTTGGCGGAATGCCTGGATGGTTCTGGATTGGAGAATCATCCGGAAGCAATTGACCTCTATGAAAAAGCACTTCGAGAATTTCTTGCCCGATACCGTCAGCCGACCCATGCGGCTGTTATTCGTGTCGCCAGTGCATTGGCCTTGTGTTTGGTTCGTCACGGTGGTCAACCCGGCAGGCTATTGAATGACCTTGAGCCACACTATTCGGATCTTCGGATTGACGAAAACACCGGGCTCAGTGCAGCCCAAATCGTCGCATCCCTGCATGTCTGTCGTGCCCAGGTTGGAGAAGTTGCTGAGTCGTATCAACGGGCACTTTCCGCCATTCGGCGAATTCTGAAACTGCATCCGATGGACGATTATGCGCTGTATGTGCAACTGTTACTGGCCAAGGAAATGAGCAAGCAGGGACTCAGTGAACAGGCATTACCGATTGTACTGGAAGTCCAAACGCTGGTATCCGCTCCGGATGCTCCCGAAGAAGTCCATTACATGCGACTTGGGTCGTTACAGACTCTATACGGAGTTTACATGATTCTGGGAAATGGAACGGAAGCGGATTCAATCCGGGCACAGATTCCCGAGGCTGTTCCAGAATTGCCCGAAGACTTGATCCATCCCTCGTTGCGCAAAGTGAATTCGGACCAACAACGGTTGGAAACTCTCAAACCGGCCGGCCCCGCCAAGTAACGCCTTTGTGGGGCGTTATCTTCTTTTTTGCCAGATTTTGTCCGGACCCCAGCCGGATTGCGATGCTCTTGAAACGAATCAGTTTTGATTCGCAAATGTCCGACGACTACGGCGGACGTCAAGCCTGAAATATCAATGGAGAAAGTCTGTCATGTCGAATTCACTCAAGCCAATCCAGATTGCGTTTTGTTTTTCCGCCATCCTTCTCTCGCTTTCGATCTTCGCAGTCATGCCGTCAAGCGCCCAGGACCTGACTCCGGTCAAGCTGAATGACGTGTTTCCGGGATGGAATGCAGATGCATCGCCGACGGCTCGAACGGTTGGACTTGATGAGCCAAAAGAGAGCGAATTGGTGCCCGAAGCAGTCGAAGCGATCGAGTGGCTTGATAAAAATTTCGGCAGAAGAGTTCAAAGGGAAAATCTTGACTGGTTGGCGAGTGCCTTTGGCGATATGAAACTTGACGACGACCAGTTGTTCTCCTTGGGCGAGAGAGCATTTGGATTGAAACGGAACGATTTGATTCAGGCAATTCGCGATGCATCGGAGCGAAACGAAAACCTTGAATTCTATTTCGGCAGTGTATTCACGCCCGACCAGCAGCCGACACTGGTTTGCCTGCGCGACGGCGAATTGTTTGTGGTGCCCCTTGCTGATCGATACTGCGATTTGACTGGTTTGCGCCCTCAAGACATTTCAACCGTCGAGCGTCGCCAACGATTCCGAAACTATCAGCCAATGTTGACGATAGGTGATCTTCAGTCTTCGAATTGCGAAACGACGGAGCAGGGAAAATTGTCTCTGACACTGAAGTTTGAAGCAAACATCGACACAGATCCTGGAACGGACAAGTTGCTGTTTGCTACCGAGTTCTGGCAAGAAGAAAAATACGTAACCTCCTTGATACAGACGGACTCACCGAAGGCAGGTTGCGAAAAAATGACAAGCGGTACTGTCAATGTGGAGTTTGCCGATGGCGAATTGAAGCCGGGCAAACCAGTTCTGGTGTTTGTTACGGCAATTCAGGCAACTGACTCGCACGTCGATGAGTTCCCGGGCAAGACAACAAGGATCAGCAACTCGCTGATGCGGGTCTTTGAAGTCCCCGAAAAATAGCCGACTGTGGCTTCCGGCATTCGTCCCGTTCCGGATTGTCTTTGGAGAAGGGTATCCAAAGTTCCGGACCGGGATTTTTTGCATTGACACGCAATTCTTCTAACGCCTTTTTTTTCGCAAGTTGTCCGGATGCGCCCCGGAAGGCGATGCTCTTGTCGCGAGTCAACACCGGGTCGCTTTTGTCGCAAAACAAATTGCGGCAGACATACAATCCAAAAACCATTCGAGAGGTTCTGTCATGTCAAAGAAATCCTGTTCAATTCACTCGGTTTTTTGCCTTCTGGTCACGGCATTGCCATTTTCTGTTGCCTCGGCAATGCAGCAACAGTCTCAGGAGTCGAATCGTGGCCAGGCAGTCGGAGAGTTGCCCAAAACGAGCTATGCAATTCCACCCGTGGCACCATCGAGTTTCGAAGAACCAGTCGAAAGCGGTTTGTTTCCGGAGTCGGCTGAAGCGATCGAGTGGTTGAACGAGAATTTTGGGGTTCGCGTGGATGGAAACGATATCGACCGTTGGATTGCCCAAGACCTGGATGAAGCACAGTTGCGTGCAATTGCAAAAAAAGATTTGCTGAGGGCCGGGAGGCTCTCATCGCAGAAGTGCGTGAGGCCGCATCGAAAAATGAGAACATGGAGATGTTTGTCGGCAGCCTTTTTACTTCCGATAGGAACCCGGTGTTGCTATGCCTGCGTGACGGTGAGCTGTTTGTAATTCCCGTAGGCGATCGCTATTGCAAACTCAGAAACCTCGGCCCGGAGCGACTTTCGATCGTCTCACGGCGGGAAAGACTCATGACTTTCCAGCCTGTTTTGACTCTTTCCGGTCTGCAAGTCGAAGGCGGCGCATCTTCGGTGACTTCACCAGTCAGCCTGGACATTGCGTTTGATGCAGCGATCGATCAGCCATTGAACAGCGAAATACTGGAATTGGCAATCGACTTTCAGCAAGGGAACGAATGCGCGACCAGCATCAAGCGATTGAAAATGCCACAAGACCTTACTGGGAATGAAATAGGAGTCAGAACCCGGGTCCATTTCCAGGACGGTGAGCTGGATCCGCGTCAACCCGTGATCGTTTTCGTGACGGCCATTCGAAGCCATGGTTCATCCGACGATGACATACTGATTAGCAGTACACGAATCAGCAACTCAATACGAATGGTATTGGAAGTCTCCATCCCGGATTAAGTCGAGGCTGGCCAGTAATCGAATCAGTATGACGGCCATCAACTTTGGATTTGGAGCGACCTGTCAGGAAAAGGCAGCTGGCCAACGAACCGGCGCGTTGCATATTCGCCAGGAACGGACTCCCAATGGTCAGAACGGCGCGCTATTGTTTGTTCAACGACAAGCTGTGTTATATTTCGGTTCATCGAAAAGGCGAAAATTACCTGGAAATCCGGAAGCACAATGATGAATGACCCGTTGTTGCCTGATGACCGGTTCAACCAGGAACTTGAGGCCAATGTTCGGCCAGTCGATTGGCAAAATCCGGTGGCGACGAGTCCGTATCAATTGCTGGTGATTGGGGCGGGGACGGCCGGGCTGGTTGCGGCGGCTGGTGCGGCGGGGCTTGGGGCGCGAGTCGCAATTGTCGAACGCGCGTTGATGGGCGGGGACTGTTTGAATTTTGGCTGTGTTCCCTCAAAAGCGATCATTCGTGCGGGGAGAGCAGTCGCCGCGGTTCGGGATGCGGAACGCTTTGGAGTGCATTGTGCGGAGGGACCGCAAGTTGACTTTGCGGCGGTGATGGAACGGATGCGGCGATTGCGGGCCGGGATCAGTCATCACGATTCAGCCAAACGGTTTTCGGAACTGGGTGTTGATGTCTACCAGGGCTCGGCAACTTTTCTTCGTGACGGAGTAGTCCACATCAAT
>JAYVKA010000107.1:0-5397 GCA_043768885.1 Planctomycetota bacterium | reverse complement strand
ACCATGCCGGAAAACCCAAACAAAAACAGTCTGCTTGGTAACGCTTTGACCAGCCGGTTGTGTAGCGGGTTGACGGTGCCAGTTCAGCTTCCGGGTCCTGTCGCCAGACATGAGATCATTGGTGAGCTGGAAAAAGAACTTCATTTGAGCTTCGATGCAACAGCCAAATCGTTGATTGTCAATCGCTTTCCGGTTTCGGCTGGCCTGCTTCGCCGGGTCGTCACGATGATCGCGATTCGACAACGGGCGGAAAGTGCTGATTCGGGCGTCGATCTATCGGTAGTCAACAAATTAGTTCGGCAGGCAAGCCAAAACATCGAATTCCAAAACCGCCTGGTCGATGCCGTTGCCTCGCAGATGGGTGTGACCCGCAAGGATATTTTGGGAACCAGCCGTCAACAATCGACGGTTCTTGCCCGTGGTGTTTTGGTTTATTTGTTGCGTAACGTATTCGAGTGGAGTTTTTCCGGAATTGGCCAGCTGTTGCGGGGCAAAGACCACTCCACAGTGCTGCACGCCTGCCGAAAAATTACCGCCCGCATCGACGGGGATTTGATGTTTGCGGCAGACGTTCAACGACTGGAAGCTGTTGCCGGTGAACTGCTTGTTAATTTTTTACCGGAAAATCCGGCTGACAATCGCTCCGATTTGATGGACCCAGATGCTTTTGGAAAACCTGTTGATTTGGTGTTGTCGGATGTTTCCCGGAAGCGTGGTCGCTGACATTTTTTCCGGTGAGCCCTGTTTGGCAACTATTTGGTGACCCGTTTTTGACTGGTTATGAACAGTCTGATAGACAGCTTTTCCAGACTGTTAAAATCATCGAATTGTGTGTTGGTAAGCGAATATTCCGAATATGGTAACTGGATTGTCAACACAAAACACGACCCAATTACGAATAAGAATTTGATTTAAACACAAGTATTCAATCTGGCTAAAACATGAAACTGAAAATCAACCGGGAAGACTTCCTGAAGGTATTTCAAACTGCGGCGATGGTGTCCCCGGTTCGGTCTCCTCGACCGATTCTGCAAAACGTAAAACTGGACGTGCACAAGGATCACACGGTCCTGACCGCAACCGATACTGAAGTTGGCGTGCGCCTGAATGTTGACCAGGTCGAAGTCGAAGCGGCAGGTGCAGCGGTTTTTCCAGTGGCCAGACTGAACATGATCCTGCGGGAGAGCAGTGACGAGTTCTTGTCGATCGAGGCCTCGGAGGGCAAGGCAATCGTCAAAGGTACCCACAGCCGTTTTGAACTCCAGACCCAGAATGCCGATGAGTTTCCGGACGTTACCGGTTTCGAAGAAAAATCATCGTATCAAATCAAGGCTGGTGCGATGCGCGAATTGATTCGCCGTACGCTGTTTGCCACCGATACGGAAAGCAGCCGGTACGCACTGGGCGGAATCCTGTTGGAAATTGACGGTGATACGCTGGTTGGTGTCGGCACGGACGGTCGCCGAATGGCCAAGATGGAAATCCCGGTCAAAACGACGGGCAAGCCAGAGATCGCTGGCGGAACAACCATCGTTCCATCGCGCAGTATGCAGTTGATGGAGCGGATTCTTCCGGACAGCGAAGTCGAAATCAGTTTGGCCATTCGATCGAACGACCTGGTGATGGGCGTTCCGACAGGAGTTTTTAATACACGCCTGGTCGAAGGCCGGTTTCCGAAGTGGCGGGATGCCATCCCAAATCGCCGCGACTCCCACAAAATCGATCTTCCCATCGGCCCGCTGTACGCTGCACTTCGCCAGGCTGCGATTGTTGCCAGTGAGGAAAGTCGCGGAATTGATTTTACATTTTCCGATGGTTCTCTCGTACTGAGCAGTTCAACCGCAGATGTCGGCCAGTCCCGCGTCGAATTGCCGATATCTTTCGACAGCGACGAACTCGTAATTCGCCTGGACAACCGTTACATCGCCGATTTTTTGAAAGTGCTGCAACCTGACCGGACTTTTACACTGGACGTCGAAGGTCCCCAATCGGCCGCATTTTGCAGCACCGAAGACAAATATGGATACGTAATCATGCCGTTACAACGCGGTCAGGAAAAATGATTTTGGTCATGCAAAAAGACTCCGACGAACATGAATTTGACCAGGCTGCCCGGTTGATCGACCAGCGGCGAATTTATGCACGTCGTCCCAAAATGATTGACAAACTGATTCCGCGAATCATTGCCCGGTCCGGCGTTGCCAGCCAACAGGCCGGTCAGGAAATGGAGATCGCCTGGAAACAAGTTGCTGGTCGGCAGTGGTCCAACTGCACAATTGCCGGGCCTGTTCGCCGGGGAAACCTCGAAGTGTTTGTTTCGGACAGTATGGTTCTGCAAGAGCTGGTTTTTCAACAACAGGATTTGTTGCAACAAATCAATCAGCAGCTGCCTCAGGCCAAAATTTCCGCTTTTCGTTTTCGCGTCGATCCGGCTCGATTCAAAGGCTGAAGCGGCCTCGAAAACATTTGCCCGCAATCGCCAACAAAATAGTCCTTCAAGAAATTCCCGCTACGAATATGACAGAGTCCACCAAAAAACTGGCCAAGAGTGAATACGATTCCGAAGACCTCCAGCACCTGAGTGACCTGAATCACGTGCGTGAGCGCCCGGGCATGTACATCGGCGACACGACCATTCGCGGATTGCACCATCTCGTGTACGAAGTCGTCGATAACTCGATCGATGAAGCGATGGCAAATTTTGCAACCGCAGTTCACGTAACAGTCAACGACGATGGTTCGGTGACCGTGATTGATGACGGCCGTGGCATTCCGGTCGATGTTCACAAGCAACTCAGCGAGGAAATGGACCGCGAGGTTTCGACGCTCGAAGGCGTTATGACGGTCCTCAAGTTCGGCGGCAAGTTTGAGAAAGGCGTTTATCAGACGTCGGGTGGTTTGCACGGTGTCGGCGTGACAGTCGTGAATTTTCTCTCCGAATGGGCTGCCGTCGAAGTCAACCGCGACGGTCACGTCTACCAGCAAGAATACGAACGCGGCGTACCAACCGGTCCAGTCTCGCGAGTCGGCAAAACGGACAAGCGGGGAACGAAAACAACTTTCAAACCCGACCCGCTGATCTTTCCGGTTACGAAATTCGAATACAGCACGTTGAACAAGCGGCTCCAGGAATTGGCGTTTCTGAACAGCGGCGTGCGGATCGTTTTCCGCGACGAACGAATCAACGACGGTGCCGAGTACTGCTACGAACGGGGCATCATCGAGTTTGTCGAACACCTCAACCGATCCAGCGATGCATTGCACACGGACGTGATTCACTACTCGGGCGATCACGAAAATGTCGGCATCGAAATCGCGGTGCAGTACAGCACGGACCTGACCGAAAACGTTCACACTTACGTCAACAACATCAACACCCAGGAAGGCGGCACACATCTTTCAGGATTCCGCACTGCAATCACGCGCACGCTGAACAACTACGGCAAGAAAAACAATCTTTTGCCCAAAGATCTGAACATGCTGGGCGAGGATTTCCGAGAGGGACTGACGGCCGTCATTTCGTTGCGGGTTCCCGAACCCCAGTTCGAAGGCCAAACCAAAACCAAACTGGGCAATAACGAAGTCGAAGGTTTGGTCAGTTCGAACTTTGGCGAGTTTCTCAAGAATTTTCTGGAAGAAACTCCGGCGACCGGCAAGATTATTATTCGCAAGGGAATCCAGGCAGCCGAGGCTCGTGAAGCCGCCCGAATGGCCCGCGAAAAAGTTCGCCGAAAATCTGTTCTCGGCAGCGGGGGATTGCCCGGCAAACTTCGCGATTGTCTGAGCAACGATATGGAGAAGTGCGAAATCTACCTCGTCGAAGGTGATTCGGCCGGCGGCAGTGCCGAGGGTGGACGGCTGAAAGAGTTTCAGGCGATCCTGCCTCTTCGCGGAAAAATCATCAACGCCTACAAGGCCCGCGAAGACAAAGTGCTGGCCAACGAAGAAGTCCAGTCAATCATCGGCGCACTGCGAATCGGTGTCGGCGCAGATCAGGACGTTTCAAAACGGCGTTACAACAAAATCATCATCATGACAGACGCCGACGTGGACGGTTCGCACATTCGAACACTGCTGTTGTGTTTCTTCTATCGGCAGATGTACCAGTTGATCGAACAGGGACATATCTACGTGGCCCAGCCACCGCTGTTCCGCGTCGTACAGAAAAAGAAAACGTGGTACGTCCAAACCGAAGAAGAAATGAAACGGTTCCTGATGGAGCGCGGGCTGGAAGATACTGCCCTGATCACCGACGACGGCCGCAACATCGACGGCGCCCAGATGGAAAAACTTTGCCGGGTCATGGCTTCGATGGAAGACGCGATCATGGCGCTGGAGCGCCGCGGCATTAACCTGCGGGCCCACTCGGAACGGATTCACCTGGAGACGGGCCGGTTGCCGGTCTATCACGTTTTTGTCGGAACTGACGAACACTGGTTTGCCAACCGAAAAGAGCTGGACGATTTTCTCCGCGACGAAGAACTGCGAACCGGCGGTGAATTGAGTGTTTCGCAGGATGCCAGGAAAGACGAGACCAATGTTGCTGAAACAAACGGCGAACCGGCCGGTTCCCGATTGCAGCTCAACGAGTTCAACGAAGTCCGCACGATCAATAACGGGCTGAAAGACCTCGACGAGATGGGTTTTTCCATCGACAGTCTGTTCCCGCGCGAACAAACTGGCGAAGAAGGAAGTCGTTACCAACTCCGCCGCGGTGAATCGCTTTCCGGAATCGACGATCTCCGCGGATTGCTTTCGGCGATTCGAAGTGCCGGCGAAAAAGGAATGTCGGTGACCCGCTTTAAGGGTCTTGGTGAGATGAACGCCGAGGAACTTCGCGAGACGACACTCGACCCCCAGAACCGGACACTGATCAAGGTGACGATGCTGAACGCATCCGAAGCTGACGAGATGTTCCGGGTGTTGATGGGAGACAAAGTCGAACCGCGTCGCGAGTTTATCGAAAAGCACGCGCTCGACGTTCGCAACCTCGACATCTGATCATTCCAGAACAAAAATTCCAGGATCGTTTTGATGCGGCCCTACCTGTTTACGATTGTCATGCTTTCGTTGAGCAATGTTTTCATGACGTTTGCCTGGTACGGGCACTTGAAAAACCTGGAGTCGAAACCGTGGATTGTGGCCGCGCTGGCAAGCTGGGGGATTGCCCTGTTTGAATATTTGCTGCAAGTTCCGGCAAATCGGACGGGGCACGAAGTCATGTCGCTGGGTCAGCTCAAGATTTTGCAGGAAGTGATCGCGCTGACAATCTTTGTTCCGTTTGCGATACTCTACATGCGTGAGAAGCTGACGCTGGACTATCTTTGGGCGGGATTGTGCCTGCTGGGTGCGGCCTGGTTCATCTTCCGTCAGCATCCGGGATCGGCTGCCTGAATT
>JAYVKA010000106.1:0-6203 GCA_043768885.1 Planctomycetota bacterium | reverse complement strand
CGGCCAAACATCGCCATCAGCAAGTCGGCTTGTTCGGTTTTTGTGGGCAAGCCAGTACTCGGCCCGCCGCGTTGAATATCGATAACGATCAAAGGCAGTTCGAGCATAACCCCCAACCCCATGCCTTCGCCCTTCAGGCAAATTCCCGGTCCGCTGCTGGTCGTGACTCCCATGGCGCCGCCGAACGCCGCACCAATAATCGAGCACACAGCAGAGATCTCGTCCTCGGCCTGAAATGTCATCACGCCAAAATGCTTGTATTTGCTCAACTCGTGAAGAACGTCACTGGCTGGCGTGATCGGATAGGAACCGAGGAACAGATTTTTGCCACTCAACTCGGCTGCTGCGATCAGGCCCCAGGCCAACGCCTGGTTTCCCATGATGTTGCGGTACATTCCGGCTGGCAACACCGCTGAGGCGACCTGATAGGTCGAAGCAAAATGTTCCGTCGTCTCGCCGTAATTCCAGCCGGACTGCATCGCCAGCCGATTGGCCAACGCGAATTCGGGCTTCTTGCCAAACTTTGCCTCGATAAATCGCAGCGTCGGAGCCGTGTCCCGGCCGAACAGCCAAAACGTCAAACCCATCGCAAAAAAGTTTTTGCACTGGTCGGCTTGTTTCGAGGACAGTCCAGCCTCGGCAACCGCCGTCGTCGTCATTGATGAAATCGGAACTTCGATCACGCGGTAGGCTTTCAAAGCCGGATCGAGTCGCGGGTCCTTTTCCAGCTTGGCCAGCTTCAGATCCTTGGCCGCAAAGCTGTCGGAGTTCAAAATCAGAATGCCGTTTTTCTTCAGGTCGGAAATGTTCGTCACCAGCGCAGCCGGATTCATGCAGATCAGTGCATCCAGCCCATCACCCGGAGTGAAAATTTCTTCGGACGAAAAGTGCAGCTGGTATCCGCTGACTCCCGCCCGTGTTCCGCGTGGTGCCCGAATCTCTGCCGGGAAGTCCGGAAAGGTCGCGACATCGTTTCCGGCCAGTGCCGAAGTATTGGTCAGTTGAGTTCCCAGCAATTGCATGCCGTCGCCCGAGTCGCCAGCCATTCGGACTGTGATTCCGGAAACCTGCTCGGTCGGTTTTGCTTTTGGGAGAAACTCAGAAGAGGTTGTTGTCATCTTTGAGCAAATTAAGAATGCCCATCCAGGGCAAGTAATGGATTGGCCGGGTGGCCAGCGATCGTGAAGCTCGCACAATGAGTTATTGTCGCATGGCCCCGCCGTTGCCACTATTTTCACACAGTCGGGCGGTTTTCGAAAGGGGGAAAAAGCTGGTATATTCCCCGGTCCTGGAATTGTCGTTGGAATGACAACTCGCCCCGTCGCCGACCGGACTGTTCTGAGGCAAAGTATTAACTCCACAAGGAACGGTTGATTGGCAACCGCAATCGCGAACTTGCTCAAGTCACATTTTTTCACTTTGTACAAGAATCATTGGAAACCATGGAAAAGACACTTGTTTTGCTGAAGCCGGATTGTGTTCAACGTCGCTTGATCGGCCGGATTATCGGTCGGTTTGAAGAAAAAGGTCTGGACGTTGTGGCCATGAAACTGATGCAGGTTACGCCGGAGCTGTCAAAACAGCATTACGCCGAACACGTCTCGAAGCCATTTTACAAGGGTCTCGAAGACTTCATCACCGGTGCGCCGGTTGTCGCAATGGTCATTCAGGGACTGGAATCGATCCGTGTTGTTCGCGACATGCTTGGCAAAACCAACGGTCTGCAAGCGGCACCCGGCACGATCCGCGGTGACTTCAGCAGCAGCCGACAAATGAATCTTGTCCACGCCTCCGACGGCCCCGACGCCGCGAAACGCGAAATTGAGTTGTACTTCAAATCGAACGAAATCTGTGAGTACGACGTCTGCTTGAAACCGTGGATGCGCGCTGCCGACGAGTAATCGGTTGAAGAAAAAGCGGCAGATTTAACATTGAGGCCTGATCCCGATAGATTCCAGGAAAGATCTTGACCAAAAGTGGGGGCTTTGGAATTCCCCCGAAAAACAAGCCTGGTTCCTCGTCTGCCGACAAAAGCCGCCAATAGCCTGTTGAGTTATTCGAAACTTCTGCGATGCAAGGGTGAGTCGAGTGACGTATGGCACCGGGTAGCGTTTTCTAACCCGGTCGATCATGCGTCACGGCTCAAAAAAATCAAAACGCTGCTGAATCCTGATTTCCCAATTTCCCTTTCACGAAGCCATCGCGCGGCCACTTTCAACCCCTGTCAAACTACCGTCAAGTGTGTTGTCGGCGGTAATTCCAATAAGGAAGCAGGGTCGAGGTTGGTCCCGCCGACGACATTGGCGCCAGCTGGATCGCGGCTGAGGTAAAGAGAGACGCGGGGATAGGAGGAGTCTCCAGCCATCGTGTACTCCATTGTCGCGACATAGGCGGTGTATCCGGCGACTTGAATCCTGCCGCCCCAAGCCGCCTTGATTTGTTGTAGAAATGAACGATTGTTGCCCAGCATGCATGTGAGGAATGTAAATCTTGCGACGTTAGCCGCATTCAACGCCGTTCCAATGCTTCGAAAGGCGGTGTTGATTGCCTGATCATTCGCACTCCAGGTGACCAAACCTGTAGGACCGCTCGCACTTCCGTAGTGCCCACTTGCATCGGCCATCAGGATTTCCCGATTGATCGTCAATTCGGAACCGGAGCCCAGTTGGGCAGTCGCGCCAACCGAAGCCGAGTTTCCGTGACCGATCGAATAAAGGATTTCGCCTCCCGCGCCGGCGTGCCGAGCAGCTTCCTGAATTGCGGTGACAATTGAAATTCGGGACATGGTATGGACAAGTTGTACATGCCGCGATCCGGTTGCCGCCGGCATGCCACTTCCACGAGTCCACGCAGGTCGCCTGCAAAATTGCTGGGCCCAACGATTGGCATCAACGCCGTGACTGACGATAACAATTGCCATTACAGACTCCTGCTCAAACTTGAACGCTACAAAAATATGCCCAAGCTGAATTGTAGATCTGTCTTACAAACATTGACGAGCCCATCTCCAGGAATGAGTCGACCCAAACGATTCTCTGCGGCTCAGGTTGGGGCTTCAATATTCAATATCCCGATGATTATTTCTTTCCTTTTTTTGCGCGATTTACCGTAGTCGACTTCGCTGTGATTTTCTTCGCTGCGATTTTCTTCGCCGGTTGTTTCGACGGATCGGACGATTTGGAGGGAACCGTCGCGAAATGGGCTGCGACTTTTGCAGCCAACTGTGGATCGGTCATCTTGTCGGCGGTCTGCATTTCAATGGTAACGCCATGAAGTTTCTTGCTTTTGATGCGTTTGTTGAACTCGCCCTTGGCCTCGCCCGGACCAAGAATCAGTATCGATGGCGCCGTGTGAATCAAGGCAATTACCTCATCATAAAAATTCTTGAGGCTGTTTTCGAGTTTTCGCTCGATCCTGTCTTCCGGAACAAAGTCCTTCGGCGTGTAGCGGTTCGTAGCCTTTGATTTACCACCATTTCCACCGGAATCTCCGCCATCGAGTGCGATCTTTTTGATGGTCCGGCCAGCCTCGCTGACGAAAACCACGATGGCCTGTTTATGATCGATCCAAACGCCTGCATTCGTCGCCATGGTTTGTACCTTTATTCAAGTGAATGATGAATCGGTTCGATTGTTTTGGTCCACTCGAAACAACTGGAAAGCAATTGAGCATAGCACAATCGCGAACTCGTCTCCATCGTTGAATTCGTCGTGCTTTCTGCAGCGGTCAACAAACAAACCTCGTTCACGTCTTGATTGACTGAGACAAGGGAATCGCACAATCGTAAGCCACCATCATCTAATCTGTTGCATTCCGAGGGCCATTGGGACGACCTGAAAAACCAGTATGGTGATCAGGACAATGCAGGCGAGGTTCACCCAAAAACCTGCACGCGACATTTGTCGAATGGAAACATGACCAGTCGCGTAGACCATCGCATTGGGTGGTGTTCCGACAGGCAACATAAAGGAACAACTGGCGGCCAGCGTGACGGCGACCGCCAGCAACGCCGGATGCATCCCCACGACCGGAGAAAGCCCTACCAGTACGGGCAACAGCGAAGCCGTCGTCGCTGTATTGGACGTCAGCTCACCCAGAAAAATCACGATCGCAACTATCGTCCCGAGGATGATCCAGTCCGGATAGGCAGCCAGGAAATGGAGTTGGTTCCCCAGAAATTCGGCAACACCATTTTCCCTGACGGCATCAGCCAGACTTAATCCGCCCCCGAACAACAACAGTACATTCCAGGGAAGGCGGTTGGCAGTTTCCCAGTCCATGACAAATTGGTTGCCGTGCAACGCTGGTTTGGCCGGCACTGGAACCAGAAACAGCACCAGAGCTCCTATCATGACCACCACCGTATTGCTCAGACCAGCCAACGGCCGATAAATCACATCACCCCAGCTCCATTCCACTCCAGTCAGCCACGGATTGAAAATCCAGGCCATCGCCGTAATGCCAAACACTACAGCCGTGACCCATTCGCCACGTTGAACAGGCCCCAAACCGCGCAGCTGGTCGGTGAGCAGTGACGACTCGCCCGCGACGACTGCATTTCCGATCCGGAAAAAAACCTTTGTCAGCAATAACCAGACAATGACCATCAACACGGCCGCCAGCGGGATGCCAAACGCCATCCATTGCAAAAACGAAATGGAGATCTGTTCATTCGCGCCAACTTTGGACTTCAAAAACGCCACGAGGATGGCATTGGGGGGCGAGCCGATGATTGTGGTCATGCCGCCAATGCTGGAGGCATAAGCGATGGCCAATGAAAGACTGGTGGCGAATCGGCGACCGTTCAAGCCGCCACCATCCGCTTCGCCACCCCGATCAAAAATCCCGATCACACTCATCGCGATCGGCAGCATCATGGCGGTCGTGGCCACATTCGAGACAAAAGCGCTGATCACGGCCGTCACCAGCATGAATCCCCCGACGATGTTGGCCGGCCGAGTACCGACCATGGAAAGTGTGATCAGTGCGATCCGCCGATCCAGTCCCCACCGCTGCATGGACAGTGCCAGTATGAAACCGCCCATAAAAAGGAACACAATTTCGTCGGCGTAGGGGGCGACGGTCGCATCCACCGTCGCGACACCCAATAATGGAAACAGCGCGATCGGCAAGAGGGACGTCACCGTGATATCCGTGGCCTCGGTCATCCACCAAACAGCCATCCAGGCCATCATCGCGATTGTGGCGCGGCCGCCAAATCCAAGTGTCAGAATTTCCCCGGTGGAACTGCGGTATTCATCCGGCACCGCCCATCCAGCCAGCAGCGCAGCGACCGGCCCGGCGGCAAGGAACACCCATTGCCACAGTGACCGCTTTTTCGAGCTGGATGAAGATTGGCCGATCCTGTTACCCAATAGACCCAATGAATGGTGTTCCAAAACCTGATTGACAAGGAGTACGTGTCTATTCCCAAAGGGGTCTGCCCCTCTCTGGCTTTCAAAGGATCGAACCCCGCCTGGGACAGGCAGAGGGTGAACCGAAGTCACACGATTTTGACTTGAGCGGACAGACAGTTCGGTGAATCTGAATTTCCCTTGTTTGCCTGTGCACAGCTTGTTCGTGATTATCCCAAACGGTCACACGGAAATTGTAGTGAAACTTCACGATCGCGTTAGACATTTCGCTTTCGTTCATGATCGTTCATTTGGTTGGTAACAGGAATTCAGCAATTCACCGGGAGGGCGAGGCTCCCGCCGAGCCATTTCGAGGCCGTGGGAAAGGCCGACTCAGCAGGAGCTTCGCCCTCCCGAAAAATGGCGGCCGGCAACTTCACGGCCACGTTGAACATTTCGCTTTCGTTTATGGCTGTTTTGCATTGTCGGCTGGTGGTAGAATGTCGGCTGTTGCAGCGGACTTGAATTCATCCAGTTTCGTTTGCCACTCGGCGGCTTTGGTGTTGAGCGATTTGCCTGGGTCGGCGACGTTCCACGACGAATAGAGTTTGACCAAGCGTTTTATCGCGTCTGGAATTCGGGAATTGGCCAACGGTGGAATATCCGTTTCCCGTTTTTTCAGTCCTTCATACCCGGCCAAGAGCATTGGCTCGGCTTCGGCATGTTTTTTCAGGCCGAGCAATGCCTCACCCAGCTGCGATTGGCTGTCAAACGTGATCCAATCCTCGGGTTGAAGTTTCTTGCGAAAGGCCAGAGCTTCCCGCAACAATGGCTCGGCATCCGCATACG
>JAYVKA010000105.1:0-8583 GCA_043768885.1 Planctomycetota bacterium | reverse complement strand
TGTTCCAAGCCCGTCCAGCAATCGATGGAGTGCGCGGATCCCGGCGGGTTCATTTCCATGCAGCCCGGCAAAAAACACAACCGCTCCGCGACTGGAATCGCGACCGGCAATCCGGCCAAGTATCCGCTTCGTCGGCAGTTCTGACTGTTCCGCAACCAAATGAATCATTCCGCTCTTTTTCCCGTCGAACCCCATCTAAAACCCGAAAGCATACCCGCAGACCAAATATCGGGTTGTCCACCAATATATCATCAGTCCTGTTTTTCGGGACGCGACACAATTGCCGGGGCCGAATCGCCCAATGACATGGTTTTATCGGTTGAAAGGCCGCTCGTTGACCCAGCGAAAACCGCGATTCATTAACAGTGATTCTTCCGGAAGGCGCTGAAGGCGAATCCTGATCTCCTTACCATCCACTTGATTCGACAGCTCCATTTCCTGGCCGACAATCTGCCAATTCAACTCACCGGAAGTCAGACGCTCCAGACCAACCCCATTCAAAATCATTTTGTCCCGATGAATGGTCGCCGGGACAGAGACGGACTGTCCGACTTCAGCGCTGATTGTGATCGTCGCTGCTATTTGTGCCCGATCTGTTGCTGGCGGAAACGTGCGAGCCAGAGTCAAGGTCCGGCCGCCCAGCGACTCCGCGAGAGGAGAAGAACCGGACTGACCATCGACCAGGATTTCCATCACCTTCCAATCGCCGAGCGCCGAAAACGGGCGCGCTGATTTCCATTCACCGATCGTGTGCATGACAACCGGGATTCCGATGGCGACAACAATCAAAAACGCCTTGATCGATCGCTGAATCCAGATCGTGACCCGGCCCGTGTAGGGCGGCAACAAGGAAACCGGCCCGACAGCCCGATGCCAAAAAAGCAGATTGGCCAGTCGCGGACAATCCGGCAAACAGATGAACAACGCCATCACAACAAGGTGAAAGGAATACAGCTTGACCGGCACGTCGTAACAGAAATTGAGCACCATGACATTGAGCATTACACCAAAGGCAACCATCGCTCCCAGCAAGGTCGTCCTTCGCCAAATCAGTAACAGCGCCGCGACAGTCTCTCCCGCTCCCGCGAAAAACGTGTAGCCCCGGGACGCACCCATAAAAGTCCATAGCAGACCCATCGGCGACGACTCGCCCAAACTCCTGCCCAAACGGCCTGCGTCGGGAGCCGGAAACTGGTTGAACAATAATCCCAGTTTCGCAAGTCCATACCCCAACATCGTGATGGCCAACACATACCGCAGATAACTTCGCAACAGGTCCCTAAGCCACGCATGATCCGTCTTCCGCCAATCCGCCAGCGACCACAGGCCGGCAACCACACTTGCCAAAACGAAACAAACCAGAACCTGAACGTGCGAAAAAGTCGTGTCACCGCTTCCGTTTTGAAAAGCCGAAACCAGCTGGCCTTCGACTCGCAAAATATTTGCCGCCGTCCAGCGTACAACCGGATCGACAACCTGGGTTTCGTAAAGGCTGCTCCACCTGGCGACCCGCATCGGAATGAATATTGACAAAGCCGTTTGAAGCAAAGTCGGAAAACAATAGAGCACCCAGTAGGCCAGCGAGAAACGAAATGCCATTCGATGGAACCAGCGATTCCCGGCATACCCCAGTGAAAACAGACTCAAAGCAACGACAGGCAGAACCAGCCACCAGGTAAAAAACGGCTGCGGCGGACTGCTGGCCATACCACCGATTCCCCCGCCGGTGACTTTCACCGTCTTGTCGACAACTTCCAGCGAAACCTCGTCCATCCACGCAACGCATTTCCCCAGCACCAGCATTCCTACAATGATTCGCTGCGAATCGTCGGCGATGTCACCAACGATTTCATAGTGCTGCCAGGCATCATCGACAATCGGTCGATCCTGCATGTTGTCGAAGAACCCCATTTTGGGCTGGGTACCAGAAGATTTGCGATCAACGCGAAACCACAACTGCGCCCGGCCGTTCTCCGTGCGATCCGCTGTCTTCACCGCTGCCCGAAACCGAACCCGTTTCCCGCGCCATGGCGTCGCATCGAACGATTGCGAGAGATTTCCAAACTGGTTCCCAACGGCTTCGACACCCGTCGAATCCACCCTGGCCGAAACCAGTCCTTCGACCGGGTCTTCTTCATCCAGGTCCAGCCGATATCCCGTTTCAATCAATTGCCGGCCAAACATCCAACTTGTCGGAAGACCGTCTTCTGTTCGGTCTTCCATTCCGCCATTCCGCCATTCACAATCAGTGGAACCGTTTCGTCTGAATCCGTTTGGGCTAACGCGTGGTTTGGCGAAGCAAACAGCAAAATCAATGTCACCAACGCCAGCAGCCGTCGGCTATTCCAGAAACAAATGATCATGATTTCCGATTTCTCTCGTGGCAAGTCACTCAAGCCAACAACTCCTGAATCGGATCTGCCCCTTCGACGCCGACCAGTTTTTGATCGAGCCCGCCGTAGAAATACGTCAAGCGGTTTGGGTCCAGGCCCATCAGATGCAACGTCGTCGCGTGCAAACGTTTGACGTGCAGTTTGTTTTCGACGGCTGCCGCGCCCAGTTCGTCAGTTTGGCCATAACTGATTCCGCCTTTTGTGCCGCCACCGGCCATCCACATCGTAAAACCGTAGGCGTTGTGATCGCGGCCGGTTCCTTCGGCGTATTCGGCAGTCGGCTGGCGACCAAACTCGCCGCCCCACACGATCAGCGTTTCGTCCAGCAAACCACGCTGCTTCAAATCACTGATCAAACCTGCGATCGGCAAATCGGTTTCGCCCGCGTGCAATTCGTGGTTCTTGATCAAATCGCCATGCGCATCCCAGTTGGCATCGTTGTGATTGCCACCGGAGTAGACTTGCACGAAACGGACTCCTCGCTCAACCAGCCGCCGTGCCATTAACAGTTGCTTGCCAAAATATTCGGTCTTCGGATCGTTTAACCCGTACAGCTTCAGCGTCGCCTCAGTCTCCTGCGAAAGATCGACGGCCTCCGGCGCGGTGCTTTGCATTTTATAGGCCAGTTCATAGCTGGCGATCCGCGCTGCCAGTTCCGAATTGCCTCCACGCGACACCTCGTGCTCCTGGTTCATCTCGCGGAGCGTGTTCAGCATTTTTCGCTGCACCGAATCGCTCATGTGGCCAGGCCGATTCAAATCCAGAATCGGAGTTCCCTTGCTGCGTACCACGGTCCCCTGGTACGTCGCCGGCATGTAACCGCTGCTCCAGTTCTTGGGTCCGCTGATCGGTCCGCCGCTGTGGTCCAGCATCACTACGAAGCCGGGCAGGTTTTCGTTTTCGCTTCCCAATCCGTAATTGACCCACGATCCAAGCGCCGGCGAACCACTGGTGATCTTTCCCGAATTCATTTGCAGCATCGCAGAACCGTGAATCGGCGAGTCGGCGGTCATGCTGTGAATGAAAGCGATCTCGTCCACGCATGTTCCGAGGTTCGGAAACAGATCGGAAATCCACTTGCCGCACTCGCCGTACTGCTTGAACTTCCAGCGTGGTTCGACAATCCGCCCCTGGTTCTTGTGCCCACCGCGGCCAAATGTTTTGACTTCGATCGTCTTGTTGTCCATGCCGTACATCGTCGGCTTGTAATCGAACGTATCGATCTGGCTGGGGCCGCCGTACATGTAAAGGAAGATGACGCTCTTGGCTTTGGCCGGGTAGTGTGGCGGCTTGGGAGCCAAAGGATTTTTCCAGGGAGTTTTTCCGTCCGCCTGGACTTCCTGGGCCGACAGAAACTGCTGGTCAAGCATTCCCGCCATCGCCACGCCAGTAAACCCCGCACCGGTTTGCCACAAAAATTCACGCCGTGTTCGTCCGCAGAAATCGCGACACGGTTGGCCGATTGGATGACTCATAATTCAAATTCCAGATACGATAACTCATTCACAAACTGACTGGCCAACGCCTGCTTTCCATCGTTCATCAACCATGACGTTCAACGAACGGCAGAAGGCATCAGCCGGAACGCGCTAGCGTCCGGTTCTGTTGGCGCTTTCAAACCGGATGCTAGCGCGTTCCGGCGATTGGCACCTCGTAATATGAACAGGACGCTATCCAGGTTACTAATCCAAATAAACAAACTCGTTCAGGTTCAACAACAACAGACACAACTGCTGCATCGCCTGGTTTTCGCTTAGCGAATCGCTATTCTGCCAGTCGTCAACAGCCGCTATCAATCGTTTCAAATCGTCCGCTGACAACACGCGCTGAGTCACTCTCATAAACGCCGAACCGATCTGTCTTGCCCGATCATCAGGATATTCGGCCTTAATCAATGCCGCCAATTCGCTCGCGGCTTTGCCGGTGAACTCGCTGTTCATCATGTTCAACGACTGGGTCGGCTGGGTCGTCACAAATCGAACCGGGCAAGTGAAATCGGTATCCGCCATATCGTGGCTGGCCAGCAATGGGACCTGCAACGAACGCTTGACGTGAACGTAAACGCTGCGACGGTTTTCCTGGTCAATCGGCGATCCCGGCCAGCCGTCGCCCGGCATGCTCTGGCCTTCGAGAACTTCCCGCGGAAGTTTGGGGTAAATGCTCGGCCCGTACATGTCGTCCAGATTCAACTGGCCAGACGCCATTAGAATCGAGTCGCGAATTTCTTCGGAAGTCAGCCTTCGGAGGCTGAATCGCCACAGCAATTCGTTTTCCGGGTCCTGGGCGTACGCCGCGTCATCGTATTGTCCGGACATTTGCCAGGCCGATGACAACATGATTTTGCGGTGCATCTGTTTGATACTCCAGCCATTTTCGACAAACTCATTGGCCAACCAGTCCAAAAGCTCCGGATGAGTCGGCGCGCTCCCCTGATAACCGTAGTCGCTGGTCGTACGCACGATCCCGTCACCAAAATGGTATTGCCAGATTCGGTTGACCATCACACGGGCCGTCATCGGGTTCTCCGGTGAAGCGATCCATTTTGCAAGCGCCAGCCGTGCTCCAGAAGATTTCCGGTCGGCTACAGGCTGGAACTCCGGTCGGGCATCATCAAACACTTCCGGAAATCCAGGTTTCACCTCGACACCTTCGACGTGGGCGTTTCCGCGAATCATGACGTGCATCGTTGCGAGTCGGCGACCAGATTCCTTGACTGAAAGAATATTGACTTTCTCGCCACCGAGAATTTCCTGCAACTCTTTTTTCTTTTCCAACGATCGCTTGTAGCGATTGAACTGGTCCTGGGTGATCACGGTGCCGACCCTTTTTTCAATCAGCTCCAGCCTCCTCATCTCGAACTGAAAATCCTCGTGCTCAACCGGCTGAAAGTCGGCTTTGACAAGTTCTTCAATTTTCGCAATTTGCTCCTCGACCTCTTTTAGCCGTTGTTGATCGTGAAGACTTGCCGGAAGAATGGCCGGCCCCGGATCGCCACCCGTTTCCATAGTCGTCACCGACGCATCCAGCACCGTTTGATGATCCCGCACTCCGAAATGCCGAACATTTCCGAAAAACGAAAGCATTTGGTAGTAGTCTTTTTGCAGGATCGGATCGATCTTGTGATCGTGGCAACGGGCACAGTTGACGGTCAAACCCAACATGGTTTGAGAAGTCGTCGCCAGAATGTCGTCCAACTCGTCAAACTTGGCTTGCAACGGATCCGCTGGTTCGTCATCCCACTGTCCCAGGCGATAATAGCCGGTCGCGGTCATCGTCTCCGGTGTCACTTCTGGCAATTCATCGCCCGCCAACTGCTCAATCAGAAACTGATCATAGGGTTTGTCATCGTTGAAGGAACGAATTACGTAATCGCGATAGCGCCAGACATACGGCTTGGTTCCATCCCGTTCAAAACTGTTCGACTCGGCATATCGAACGAGGTCCAGCCAATGCCGTCCCCACTTTTCTCCGTAGTGTGGCGATTCCAGCAACCGGTCAACCAGTTTTTCGAAGGCGTCCGGCGCCTGATCGTTGATAAACTCCGCAACCTGTTCGGCAGTTGGAGGCAAGCCGGTCAAGTCATAACAGGCGCGACGAAGCACCGCCAAACGGTCTGCTGGAGGCGCAGGCTGAAGATTCTTCGATTCCAGTTTCGCCAAGACAAAATGGTCGATTTCATTCTTGCACCATTCAGGATTCTGAACATCTGGCAATTCCGGCTTCGTTACCGGTTGGAACGCCCACCACTTTCGCGCTGCCTCATCAACGATCGATTTTTTTTCGGCTCTGCCGTAATCGACTTCTTCGCCTGGCGTCCACGGCATTCCCAGTTGCAACCACAATTTTATGTCATCGATGGTTTCTTTCGGCAATTTTCCGTCGGGTGGCATTTTGAACGATTCGTAGTTGATCGCCGAAAACAGCAGGCTTTCTTCCGGAGAGCCCATATCGACCGCAGGCCCCGAATCGCCTCCCCGCAGCAGGCTGGTTCGACCGGTAATCGCCAAGTGGCCGCCAAAATCTTCCGGATCATCAACGTGGCAAGCCGCACAGTGTTCCGCGAAAACCGGTTTGATTTTTTTTTCGTAAAAAGCAATCGCTTCGGTTTCGCTCATGGTCGGGATGGCAGGTTTGGTCGATCCCAGTTCTTGCAACTCGACGTCGTCAAACCAAACCGCTCCTGTCGATTGCCCCCAGCCTCCGTACAACAGATTTAGCAACAATGAATTGTGGTCGCCCGATTCAAATTCGGTCGTCACTTGTTTCCAGTCGGACGTCGCCTCCACGGCCTGGCTTTTGCCGACCATCTGCAGTTCATGGACATTCAGCAAAGCCCCCATGCCAGACTTGCGATCAAAGTCATCTGTTTTGATCCAGGCCGAGAACCGGTATTTTGTTTTCGGTTTGACCTCGGCCCGAAAACTCCAGCTGGCGTCGGCTCCGGTTTTTGATTGAATCCGAACACTCGGGACTGCGTCGTGGCCGAGGTTCCGGTCGAGAGAAAAATCTGCGTCACCACCCCACGTATTCGGTTGCCAATCGTCTGGCATTCCGCCATTGACTGCCGAGAAATTTCCGTTGGCGATCAGGTTGTCCGCCGCTTCTTTGGGCGAGTCGGCGATTGCCAGGCAGCACCACACGGCCGCAACAATTCCCAGTTCCCATGCGGTGAAAGTAGTGATCCTGTGTGCCATCGATTGAAGACTCTGCGATTCGACAAATGCGGGTAACGTTTATTGGTCGTGCAGTATAACATGGCCCCGGAATCACAACCGTTATCCAAGCGTCCGGCCGGAAATGCAAATGGCCGTCCCAAACGCGATCTTCTTGACCGAATTTCGCAATCTACTGCTTTCGATCGCGTACCTGCTGGCTGTATCGATTCAGTATTTTTCGTTCGCGCCGGGTCAGGCTGGCTTCGCCCTCGCGGCTGATCTTGTCCAGGATCGCATCGGCCTGTTCCTGTAACCGGTCTGCGTCCCCAGCCCTGGAATCGGGATCATGAACCTTCAAGTTTGTCTTTCGCGAAAACAAGCCTGACATCATCGCCACTGGACCTGACCAATCGAGCCAATTCAATTGCCAATTCCAGTGGACACACGCTGCACCAAAGGCAGCCCCGAACAAGTGGGCTTCGCCCGCGATTTGCGAACCGGGCGTGAAGCTCCTCATCAAATCCATCGCAATGATAACCACACCCAGAATCCATGCGCGAATCGGAACCACGCCAAACAGAAGTAACGTTTCGCGCGGAAATTTCATGATGAACATCGCGACAACCGCAGAGACTGCACCGCTGGCTCCGCAGACAATGGCCGGTTGTCCTTTAAGCGTGTTGATCAATGCCCAACCGACTCCGCCCACCACGATCGACACGAGAAAAAGCCGCAGGAATCTCCCCGATCCAAGGACTACTTCGACGGAACGACCCAAAAAAAACAATGTCAGCATGTTGCCGCCGACATGCATGATCCCGGTTTTGCTGTCCAATGGTGCATGTGCAAAACCGTAAGTCAGAAACTTCCACCAGTTCCACGGTTGGCGCATTGTTTCAGAAGTCATCGACATGGTATTGCTTAACCAATGTCCACCCTGCTCCATGACAGGCGAGAATGCGTCCAGCAAAAAAATCGCAACATTGATGACAATCAACGGAATGACATACGTTCGCGCCTGGGCAGCTTCCCAGCGCGTACGACGATGCATGTCGTCCTGATAGTAACCCCGGTCGTACAATCCCATCGATTCAATTGCCTTTCGGACTCCCTGAACGGTGACTTCTCCCGCCACGTGAATATACGCGCTGGGCATTGGGGCTGGCCATGCCGATCTTCGGGCCGCCACGGTTTTGGCCGAAAACCAACCAGCACGAACCGTCGCGGACCGTAATTTGAATCGATTGTGCATTTCGCAGCAGGCCCGGACACTGTCCTGAAAGGGACAGCCGGACCCGGAGTCAAAATCACCACGTCCGCCAGCCGATGTTTCCTCAAGGCAACATATGTGGCAAATCGTGGACATGCAAACCTCCCCGAATGGGCCATTTCACGCGGCATTTTGAACTTGCCGGTGTCTGGAACGCAACCTGCATGTAAGATTGGGTTCGATGGGTTCGCCTCATTTTTTTGGACCGGAGATATTCCCGTGCGTTACCGACAACAACTATTCCTGACCTGCGTCGCAATTTGCT
>JAYVKA010000104.1:0-2017 GCA_043768885.1 Planctomycetota bacterium | reverse complement strand
GATTCAGGTCAAACTGTTGAAAAAAATCTGCGAACATGAAGCCAACATGAGCGTGGGTGAGTTTCATTTGTGGATGCGATTCACCCGAAACATCAGCCGTGAAAGCCAGAGCGGGTCAGACCCCTTTGGGGATTGGCTCACGTTTCTGGTTAACCGGATCTGAAGATGACGGCGATTGGCGTTCAGATTGTTTTCACATTGCTGTGTGGTTTTTTCGTTGCCTGGAACAACGGTGCCAACGATGTTGCCAATGCGATGGGAACTTCTGTTGGATCCAGGGCTTTGACTTTGCGCCGGGCTGGGCGTTGGTGTTGGGTGCAACCGGCATCGTGATTGGACTCGCAACATGGGGTTGGCAGGTCATTCAAACCGTTGGGGAAAAGATCACCGAGCTGACACCCAGCCGCGGTTTCTGTGCGGAGCTCTCGGCGGCGATTACGATTCTCGCGGCTTCGATCCTTTCGACGGGATTGCCGATTTCGACAACCCACACGCTGGTCGGAGCGGTTCTGGGGGTTGGGCTGGCACGCGGTATTAACGCGCTCAACCTCAAAACCATGCGTGACATTATCGCGGGCTGGGTGATTACGATCCCCGCCGGGGCCGGTTTGGCGATTGTGATCTATCTTATTCTGAAGGGCATTTTTGTGGATTCGGGCTGGATGGCGTCTGAGCTTGTGCCGCCTGTTTGAGCCGATTGTCCTGCTGGCACGCCGGTTTGCTGAAGATTCCGACAGAAATCCACGTCCAAGACTGTTGCCGTGCGGGCGAACAGGTCAGTGGAGCCGGTTTACACTTTTCATCCCGTTGCACGTAAAATTGGGTTGCGGTTGAAGCGGTGAGTTCATATTCAACAAATCGTCCAAAGAATACAAAGCTTCATGTTTGAGATGTTTCACAATTCGTTAGCCACTTTTCCTGGCCGATCCAGATTCGGATTGTTTTTGGGAATTTGCCTTGCTTCCTTGGTCGCCGGAACACCGGCTGAGTCGGCTCAGGCAATTCAGGAGGCGGCTCCAGCGAAAACCAGACAAGCAAAGCTGGTGCGGGTCCAATTGCCGATCGGTCATCAAACCGCACAACAAGTGAAACTGATCTTGGGCAATTTGGCCCAGCGCGCTCCAATCGTCATTCGCCCGGATGAGCGACCCATTGTGATTCTTGAATTTGCAACCGACCGCGGCCAAAACGGCAGCGGCAGTCTGCTGCCGGATTGCATGGAGCTGGCGCAGCTATTGTCGAGCGAAGAAATGAATCGCCTGGAAACGGTTGCCTGGATACCGGCTCCGCTCGGAGGATTGCCAGCGACGTTGCCTGGCCAGACTCCCAACCTGCCACCGGGTCTGTATGGGCATGCAGTGTTGGTTGCGGTTTGTGCCAATTCGATCGTGCTGGATCGTGGCATGATGATTGGACGAGCCGATCTGGACAGTCCGCGGCGGGATCCACTGGCGATCGACATCTATAGAAATTTGGCTGGCTCGCGCCCGACGATTCCCGAACCAATTACGCTCAGCATGATTGATCCGAACGAGAGTCTGGACCTGGTGATGACTCCGGAGGGTGAAGTACTTGCCAACGCTGCCCGGATGGAAGAACTCAAATTCAAAATCACCAGGGAAGAAAAACTGGCAGAATCAGGTCAAACTGCTTCTTACGGTGGTGCCATGTTGCAACGTGTGGCACCTGGTAACCGGGAAGCCGAGGGGCTTGCCGGATTGGCAGCGCGTTTGCGGGTCGATCTTTCGAGGATCGAATCGGAGACCATGTCAGACCGGACGAAGGTTGGGCTACGTCAGGAATTGAACGGATATATCGACAGCCAAACGGTTGAATGGGTGATTCGCGCGATTGACAGCCGCACCAAAAAACCAGTCTCGCCGAACCTCGTGATCCTTTCGATCAACAGCCCAGGTGGTGACCTTGAGGCTTGCCTGAAACTTGCCCGTTATATTTCCGGTTTCGATCCGGACGTGGTTCAAACGGTGGCGTGGGTCGAGGATCAGGCTCGTGGTCC
>JAYVKA010000103.1:0-5786 GCA_043768885.1 Planctomycetota bacterium | reverse complement strand
GTCGGTCATCGCAAGAATCTGCGAAGCCTGGTCCATCGAACCAGTCGCTTCTTTGACCATCGTGATGTTCTTGATCTCCGCCAGCCGGGCCATTGTTTCCGGCTCGATGTTTTTCGCGGTCCGGCCTGGGATGTTGTAAACGCAGATCGGCAAACTGACTTGCTCGGCAATCGCGCAATAGTGCTGGTAAAAACCTTCCTGAGTCGGTTTGTTGTAGTACGGAGCGACCATCAATGCCGCGTCGGCGCCGATTTTCTCAGCCCATTTGGTCAGCCGGATTGCCTCGGCCGTCGAATTCGATCCGGTTCCCGGCATGACTTTGCAACGCCCGGCCACATGCTGGACGACTTCGCCAATTACCTGCTCGTGTTCCGGATGGCTCAGTGTCGGCGATTCCCCCGTCGTCCCCACCGGGCAAAGGCAATGCACGCCGGATTCAATTTGAAAATCAACTTGTTCGCGCAACCGCTCCAGATCAATTTGCCCGTCCTTGAAAGGGGTCACGATGGCAACAGACAACCCGGCAAACGCACTACCTTTTCGCGACATCACAACCTCCAAACATCCTGTAACAAATTTTCATTTCCCACCCCCTGTATCGTGACCGAACAAATTGGAAATGTCCAGACGCCCAGCAGGGGACGCGATTCTCACGATCAAGATGTCAAAGTCGCTGCGATGCGATAACTTGGTCCTGTCGGGTCCAGGTCGCCTTTTGAGCGGTTGGATATTGTCAGGTTGGTATATTCGTCTGTCCCGTCAATCTCCATACCTGCACCGCGCGGCGGAATTAAAGAATGAAGGCGTGTGGCGAACTTCCTTCGAACCGGGTTTTGAGCCAATTGGTTTTGACTTCATTTGGGAAATTGCTCAAACGCTCAATGTCCAACTTGCCAATATTCCGAGCGCATCATTGCCAATCAGCCCTGATCAGTTTGCTGACGGCGAATGGCCAGGTCTGCAGAGAAATCACAATGCCGCTCCCGATAGACGCTTGAATCGACCATAATTTGGCCCATTTGTCGGCTGGTACCACAAACTTCCATCTTCAGGCTTTCACACATGGCCATTTCGATATTCGTTTCTCCGCATGGACGGATTCATTGCGAGGCCGTTGTCACCGGCCCGGACGATGAAGCGGATGGCTTATCGACTGACCACGTCGGGTTGGAACCGGGCATTGCCGATTTACTGTTGACGCAATTTGCCAGTTCAGCGGCAGACGGGTTGCTGATGCTGGCGACTCCGCAACTGGCCATTCCGCTGCCGATTGAATTTGTATATTGGCGTGATTGGGCCAGGCGGTTCCTAAAAGCGGTTTTGAAACTCGACGATTTACAAGCTGTCGCCCTCGAAAAATCGGCAAAACTCAAATCGACTGGTTCGGGAGATGATCGGAAAAAGCCGCCCGGCGAATCAATCGTTCCGTCTCCAGACGATCTGGCATTGGCGGTGCTGGCTTCCGAAGCTCCCCCGATGCGCGGCCTGGAATATCTGACGACGGACTGCCTTCGACGAAGCTGGCACGAACTTGTTCTCCGCTTTCAACAACGGCTGTGGGAATCGGGGGAAAGTGTTGCCGGGTTGTTGCGAACGATCAATCCCGAAGCCCATACGCTTGGGAGTGTCACGTTCCATCTGGCTGAAAACAAACGGGATCCCGAGCGACCGTTTGCCTTCCTCGCGACGTACGCAAACCGGCTTTCCGCCAATGCGCAGGTTCAACACCTGCCGTTGGCCGAAGCGCTGCGGCAATACGCCAGAGCGCGCGATCAAAACAAACTGGCCGAGTTGCTCGCGCCGGTTCGGGAAGCTGCCAACCGTTCGACGATCGTCAGCGAGCTGCTAAGTTCGCGCGCCCTGTTTCAGCCACAGGCATGGTCGATCAGCCAGGCGTTTGGGTTTCTCAAGGACATTCCGGCGATGGAACAGGCCGGGCTGGTCGTGCGGGTTCCTGACTGGTGGCGGTCCAGACGAACAGCGCGGCCGCAAGTTCAGATTCGAATCGGAGAAAAAACGACAAGCCTGGTCGGGACCGATGCACTGCTCGACTTTCGGGCGTCGCTGGCCCTGGATGGTGTACCGCTGACCGCCGAGGAGCGAACGCAGTTGTTGGCGGCCACGGATGGACTGATGCTGCTTCGTGGGAAATGGGTCGAAGTCGATCAGCAAAAACTGGGCGACGCGCTCAAACATTGGAAACACCTGGAAAACGAAAATACAGGTGGCATCACGTTTCTGGAAGGAATGCGGATGCTATCGGGAGTCGGCCTGGACGCCGACAGCGACGATCCGGACGACACAACGGGGGGTTGGTCACGAGTGACGTCAGGTGCATGGCTGGAAGACATCCTTCGTCAGGTCCGCGATCCGTCGGGCATCGTCGGTTGCGAGCCAGGCAAGGAGTTAAACGCCGAACTGCGGCCCTACCAGTCCGATGGTGTGCGCTGGTTGTGGTTCATGACTCGTTTGGGACTGGGAGCCTGCCTGGCCGATGACATGGGTCTGGGAAAGACGATTCAGGTTATCGACTTGTTCTTGCAACTGAAAAATTTCGGCCCGGAATCCGGAAAGTCGGCAACGAAAAAATCAACGGCCAATTACCCTGATCAAAAATTTCTGTGCGTCGTTCCGGCGTCGCTGGTCGGGAACTGGAAACAGGAACTCGAACGGTTTGCACCGCAGCTGCGAGTTCTGTACGCCCATCGCTCGGAATGCGACGCGGAAACCTTGTCCCGGCTGAACAGCAAGGCTGCGGAAACTTTGGGCGACATCGATATCGTGGTGACGACATACACGATGATCCGCCGCGTAAAATGGCCCGCAGACATTGTCTGGCGGCTGGTGGTGCTGGATGAAGCCCAGGCGATCAAGAATCCAGGCTCGGCCCAGTCCCAATCGGTTCGCAAACTGAACTCCTCTGGACGGATTGCATTGACCGGCACACCGGTCGAAAACCGCCTTGGCGATTTGTGGTCGCTGTTTGATTTTTGCTGCCCCGGTTTGCTGGGGACAGTCAAACAATTTCGCGACTTCGTGAAGCAGTCGAATACAGCACAGAACATCCGCTCCTACACGGCACTTCGAAAACTGGTTCAGCCCTACATCCTGCGCCGGATGAAAACGGATCGGTCGATCATACAGGATTTGCCCGATAAAACCGAGTTGCGGGTCGATTGTGGGCTGTCGAAGAAACAGGCGGCACTTTACGAACAGGTTGTTGCGGAGGTCGCCAAACAAATTGAAGACCTCGAAGGAATCCAGCGACAGGGGCTGGTGCTGTCGATGCTGATGCGGCTGAAACAATTGTGTAACCATCCGGCCCAGTTCCTGAACCAGTCTGATTTCAAGCCGGACGAGAGCGGGAAATTCATCGTGCTGCGCGAACTGGTTCCACCCATCGCAGAACGGCAGGAAAAAGCTCTCGTCTTCACGCAGTTTCAGTCGATGTGCCAGCCGTTGTCCGATTACCTGGAATCGCTGTTCGGTCGCCCCGGTCTGGTGCTACACGGCGGCGTCCCGGTTGCGAAACGAAAAAAAATCGTTCAACAATTTCAGGAGCAGGACAACATTCCGTACTTTGTGATTTCGGTCAAAGCGGGCGGAATGGGGCTAAACCTGACTGCTGCGTCCCATGTGATTCATTTTGATCGCTGGTGGAATCCGGCAGTAGAAAACCAGGCAACCGACCGGGCTTTTCGAATCGGGCAAAAGCGAAACGTGCTGGTTCACAAGTTTGTCTGCAAGGGGACGCTTGAGGAACGGATCGATCAGATGATTCGCGAGAAGACAGAAATGGCTGATTCGATACTCGGTTCCAGCGGCGAAAAGTTGCTGACCCAAATGTCGGATCAGGAATTGATGCGATTCGTCGCCCTTGACGTAACCCGCGCGTCAGCTGAATAGTGGCAAAGTAAGCTCAGTGGTCCTCCACCGAGGAACGGGAGAATCATGAAAAAGATCACTGCAAAAACGCAAGGAAGAACGCAGGAACACATGAATCACGGTGGAGGACCACTGTGCAGCTGGTTTCCCATTGTCTGGTTGCCAACTATTACGTGATAATGTTGATCGCAGTTGTTGCTCGAGCGGATTTTCACAAATGGCAATGCCACAGGGAGTTGACTCATGGGATGGAGCCGAAACGACAGGTATGACGACGGATACGGATCGCGCTGGGCACCTTATGTTTCTGTTGGAGCGAAAAAGAACAAGGCCGTCAAGCTCGCGGCCAGAATTGCCAAAAAACAGAAACGCGAGCCTTCTCCTGTCGCGGCAGCCGGCCGCAAAATGGCCAAGTCGTTTTGGGGCCTCGCCTGGTGCGACAACCTCGAGGCCTATCGGGACTACGCCAACCGCTTGCCGCGCGGAGCAACTTATCTGCGTAACGGCTCAGTCGTCGATCTCGTGATCCATCCCAAACGGGTTGACGCGATCGTTGCCGGATCGGTGCCGTACACAATTACGATCGAGATCCAGCCACTCAAACCTGCGCGTTGGAAAACAATTCGCGAGGACTGTTCGGCGTCGATCGACTCGCTTCTGGATTTGCTCGCCGGAAAATTGTCTGACGGCGTCATGAAACGATTGACTGACCAGAAGAACGGCCTGTTCCCCGCGCCGGCAGAAATCAAAATGCGTTGCAATTGCCCCGACGGCTCGTCCTGTTGCAAACATCTGGCCGCAGTGATGTACGGGATCGGAGCCCGACTCGATATCCAGCCCGAATTGTTGTTTGTTTTGCGCGGCGTCGACCACTCCGAACTTGTTGCCCAGGCCATCGCCTCGGGCAATCTCGAGCGCGAACTGGCCGATACCGCTTCGCCAACTCTGGACAACAACGACCTCGAATCCATCTTTGGCATCCAGCTCGATTCCGCAAAAATGCCACCACCAGAATCCAAACCAGCCAATCGCAAACGGGCGATTCAAAAGAAAACATCGAGTCCTAAAACACGGGGTAAAGTGTCGAAGAAATTACCAAAACGAAAACCTGCGAAAAGGCAGCCCATGAAACAGAAAACTGCTGCTCGAAAGCCTGTCAAGAAAAAGAAATAGTATTTCTCCGCATGCACCTACAACCGCCGCAGGGCTTCGATGGGGTCCATTAGGGCGGCGCGGCGGGCAGGGTAGATTCCGAAGGCGATGCCGGTTGCGAACGAGACGATGGCGGCAATGGCGACGGACCACCAGGTGATCTGTGTTTCCATGCCGGAAAAATAGCTTACGGCTGAAGGGGTCGCCAGGCCGACCGCGATTCCGATGATCGTGCCGATGATCGAGAGCGTTGCCGTCTCGACCAGGAATTGCAGAATGATGTCCGACTGGCGGGCGCCCAGCGCGCGGCGGATTCCGATCTCCTGAGTTCGCTCGCTGACGCTGGCCAGCATGATATTCATGATGCCGATTCCGCCGACCAAGAGCGAAATCGCGGCCGTCGCCCCCAACACGACGTTGAAAATTCGTTGGGTTGCCTGGGCTTGTTCCAGCAAATCGAGCGGGATTGTGATCGCAAAATCGCGATTGGGATGGTAGCGACCGACCAGGGACTCGATCGCTTCGGCGGTCGGTTTGACCAGATCGCGTTCGCGCACCTGGACAGTGATCTGGCTCAGCTCGATTCGGGTTTGGCTGAACGATCCCAATTCGATTTTCATGATGACGTCGCCGTGCCGGCTGCGATCGGTTGTCAGCGGAATGTAGACGTCCATGTTGTAGTCCTGCGCGGAGAGACTGCTGCCGATTCCGGCCGAGGGGTTTCGATAACCGGTAACGCCGACAACCCG
>JAYVKA010000102.1:0-6707 GCA_043768885.1 Planctomycetota bacterium | reverse complement strand
GTAGAAGTCGTCTAGCGTGGTCGCAATTTCGTAGCCGCAGCGTTTGTAGAAGGATCGAGTTGGTTCGTATTGAGGGCGGCCGGAGGTGTCGATGTAGATGTGGCGGCCTCCGGAATCGCGGATGGCCGACTCGGCGGCTTGCATCAGGGTTTGTCCCAGACCGTGGCGCTGGAATTTCGGATCGACGGCGATCCAGTACAAATCGAAACTCCCTATCGTGCAGGGAATTGGGCCGTAACAGGCATATCCCGCGACCTCGCCGTCGTTTTCGGCGAATACAAAATGGTATCCCGACGCATCCCCTTTGCTCAAGCGTTCGTCAACCAGCTCGACCGCGATCTCGATTTCGTCCTGGCGAAAGAAACCGGTTGTGGCGATGATCTCGCGAACGGCCTGGGCGTCGGATGGTTTTGCTTCAAACCGAAAAACAATATCGTCGCTCGAAGATGGATTTTCAGAACGTGCCATGGATGCCACTTTGCTTGCCTTTGAAAAATTTCCTGGAGTTCTTGTCAAGGGTACGGGCTCGATAGCCCCTTCCTGGACCACGAGAGTCGGCAATTGTAGCCCGCCCGGCATCTTGCCGTTGGCCTCAAAATCTTTGGGCCGAGCGACCGCGTTCCGGTCGGGTCACCTTTGGCCGGATCCAGTCCGAGGGCGATCACCAAAAACGCCGGATCATATTCTTTCACCGTCTCAGTCGCCGTCGCCAAATCCACACGATACTCTTCGCCGTTTAGTTCTTCTGGCAGGGCGATGTTCAGATTGAATCCCCTCGCCGCAGCCCTCGTCCCGTTCGTCCGAAAAACCGGTGAAGTACGGATAAGCGAAATCTTGATCGCCGTGAATGTGTCGATGCAGCAATACCCTGCAACGACCGACCATTCTTTGGGAGGCCGAGCAGCATTGCGGATTGGAAATCCACAGGGGTAAACCGATTTGCCCTCCGGCGCGTTGGCACAGGCAGTTTCCAGATAGTTGACGAGCGAACTGTTGTGGACTTCCAAAATGTGATCCATCGGGTACTCGCGGACCGGGACTTTTTCGACCAACCCGCTTCCATCAAGCTCTTCCAGAATGGCGTTGATTCGGACTGGTGCTTCGAGATGCCCCCGTTCCTTGATGTGATGGATATCGTGTTTGTCATTGATCGTCATCGCGATCGGCTCCAGCTCGTGCGGCGGGGTTGGTTTGTGGTCGGCATCGTCTTTTAAACACGGAAGGTCGCGGATCTGAACCGGGTCTTCCTTGTTGGAGTCGGCGACCATCTGAACATATTCGGGTGGGCAGAGCTCACTGTACTTTTGTTCGAGCACAGCCCTGGCCACTTCGCGAGCCAGTTTTGCACTCAGTGGTTTTCCGGTATCGAGATCGTCCCAGCACAAACGTGGCAGACAATCCGTGCCGCCACACAAGGCACAGACGGCTCATAGGCGGCCCCCAGAATTGGCCGCGCGCCGTATTGTTCGTAGAAGCGGAACCGGGCTGCGTTTTCCTTGCAGATTTTCGGATCCTCACAACGGTTACCGTCGTCGGGCAAGCACTCAAAAAAAACCCCTTTTGGCTTTCAATGCAAGAGCTTCGTCCCGGACATACTCGTAAAGTGCCGCACCGATCCGGCGTCCAGGAGAACTTTTGCCAGCCGCAACAAAATCGAGATAGCGAAATCCGATCACCGGCTCATGCAGCACGATCGCAAAGCCATTGACCCGATGCCGTGCATCGTGGGCAACATACAGGATCGTGCGGAACGGTTCTTTGAATGGATTCCTCAACCGGTCGGCCTGATGTTCGATGTCACTGGACGGCGCGGCAGGAAACTGGCTGTCAAAATCGAACTTCGCGCAATGCCGCTTGATTGACTGGCAAAACGTCGTCATGGATTCGGCGTATCTGAAACAACAGGCATCCGGCAGGAGAAGCTTGCAGGCCGGAACTATCGGCGGGACGTTACGAGAACGCGGTCGCCCGATAATGCTGCGTTGATAACCTGGTCGATGGCGTTGAAAAAGGGGATGCCGGCATTGTGCAATGCCGCAGCGAATCCGGCGTCTGGCGACAAACACGGGTTTGAGTTGATTTCCAGAATCCAGGGTTGGCCATTCTCGTCTACGCGAAAATCAACCCGGGCATAGCCATCCAGCTCGAATAGTGCCCAACATCGTCGACTCAAGCGGGCCAGTTTTTGCAGTAACAACCGGTCTGTTGTCGGGAAATCAAATCGTCGAGGCGTCTTCTGGTACTCGAACGAATCCGGGGCCCACTTGGCGAGGTGCCCGACAATGTGCGGTTTGTTTTCCGGGAAATCGACAAAGACGATTTCCGCAGCGGGCAACACCCGGCCGGCCAAAACTGACAGGTTGAATTCGCGTCCCTCGATAAACTGCTCGGCGAAATGTGGACGCCCAACGGCACCCTCCCTCTGCCGAATCAAACTTTCCAGCATTACCACGTCGGCAACCTGAACCACCGCATCGTCGTCCATTCCCAACGACGCGTGTTCGAGAATCGGCTTGATAATCCAACGCTCGATTTTGGAAAAATCCAGGAACTGCCGCGAACCAAAGAATCCGGTTCCCCCTTTTTGCAGCGGCGAATCTTCGGGCAGATACCAGGCCGGAGTCGGAACGCCAGCCGAACGCAAACGCCGTTTGGCCACCAGTTTGTTCGAAGATGCAATCAGTGCGTCCGAACCTGCGCCGGTAAAAGGAATTTCCATCGCTTCAAGCAGCATCGGAGCCATCGCCATCAACCGGTCAGTGCCACCCAGCGACTCGACCAGATTGAAAACCACGTCGGGCTTGCGTTTCAACAACTGAACGCGGGCGGTTTCGAGGTCGAGATTGCAATCGAGACAGTCGGTTTCGTAACCCATCGAATGCAGGGCTTCGATAACCGCGTCCCGTTGAACAAGGACATCGCTGTCATCGACGGCAGCGTGCTCGGCTGGTTCGTTGTGCAGGACGACAATTTTCAACGGTGGGACTCTTCGACTGGATGTGGTTGACGAGGAGTCGTTGCCTTGCCGTTTTTATGGTCAGCTGTATCAAATCGATGATGGATCGACTGTTTTCCACAGCGGGTCGCCGCTGAATCTACAATCCGGCGAATCAGCTCGACATAAGGAATTCCCAACGCGGTCGCCAGCATGGGCAAATCGGAGTGGAACGGATGCAGACCAGCCAGCGGGTTCGCTTCAATAAACTGCGGATTGCCTTTCGCGTCGCAGCGAATATCGATTCGTCCACCGTCGCGACAGCCGAGCGCGCGCCAGGCTTGCAAGGCGATCTCCTCCGCCCGCCGAACCTGCTCGTCGAACGCCGCGCTCACCTGTACGTATTTGACCAGCTCCTCGCAATATTCCTTGTTGACGTAGGAATAGACTTCCGCCTCGGCGTTTTCCAGCAGGATAATTTCCAGCGTTCCCAGGCTGTACGCGTCTCGGCCAGTTCCAATCAACCCGACTGTAAACTCGCGACCCGGCAGGAATTCCTCAACCAGCACAGGTTGTTTGAACTCCGCCAGCAAATCCGAGCAGATCATGGTCAGCTCATCGATGTTGTTGACCAGCGATGCCGGCGTCACGCCTTTGCCTGTCCCCTCCGCGATCGGCTTGGCAAACAACGGGAACTCAAGCCGGTTTTTTTCCGGCAGTCGGCCAACCGCGACAGAATCCCGAACCACGATGTGTTCAGGCGTGGGGACTCCCGCGTTGGCAACCACACATTTCGTGATCGCCTTGTCCAGGCAAACCGACATCACGCATGGATCGGCAAAAGTATAGGGAATCTCGTACAAGTCCAGCATGGCCGGAACCTGGGATTCTCGACCGGTCCCGCGAAGGCCTTCGCAAATGTTAAAGACCAGATCCCAGCGGTCACCGGTCGCCAGTCGCTGCAACAGTTCTTTGGCGTTGCCAATCCGGTCGGTCTTGTGCCCCAGAGCCTGGAGTGCGCTTTCGATTTCGTCGATCGTGTCGGCCCGATCAAACTCGGCGGTTTCCAGTTCGGAATAGCCTTCTGCCAGATACTGTTCGCGAAGGTCATAAGTCAACCCGATCATCAGTTGCCCATTACTCATTTTCACTCTCCGTGCGAATTTCCTCGTAAAGCTGATTGTGCCACCGCCACGCGTCGTTTTTTTTCATGTCGAGCTCGTCGATTAGTCCTTTGCCGGGCCGAAGCAGTTCCAGAGGGCATCCCGGTGCCAGTTCCTCGGCCAAACCCTGTTCGGTGTAATCAAATGGGTAAAGCCGGCAGACAATCGGTCTGGTCTCCAGCGGCAGGGTGCAACCGGCGTTTCCCAGAAAAGTGCAGTCCCCATTGGGTTGACGTTTCAAAACCCGGCGGCTGCCGTCGGCCCGAAAGACGTGCCGTTCCCACGCCGAATCGTCGTTTTGATCGAGATAGTCGGGGTTTTCCGGGACTTTGTATTCGGTAAAGCCCGTTCGACCCGTGTGCAAATTTATCCGCCGGACGTCGCCGACTGTCGCGTGGACTTCGGAGGTCTGGCAACAGGTTTTCATGTGCCGCGCGCACCGAACGCACAAAAATTCTTCGCTGGACATCGTTTCAGACTCCCATTGTCACAGAACAGTGAAACGGGAAACACGACGAAAACACCATTCTTGCCGGTCGAACCAACAAAGGGCCAAAGCCCAAAAGATTCCTGATTGACGAATTTACCCAACTACCGAGAGGGTCTGCGTCGGGATCAAATCGAAGTTCGTTGCCCCCGGTACTGGGAGGCTCCGATTCTGGCTGACTACATTCTTCTACGCTACTGCTCATTTCAGGACGCCCTTCCTGGCGGAATTCCCAGAACAAATCTGATTGACCGGGCTCTGGAAGCCCGTTCCAATCACTGCGCGAAAATCAATTTGCGCAATTCGAGCAATCGCACACGGTTTGTCAATACCATCGGCCAAAAAACCGGAAAAAGATTTTTTGTTTCTCGCTTATGTTGGCAGATTCCTGTCCGGAATTTTTTCTTGCATCTCGTCGAAGCGATTGTCGTGCCGTTCCCTAAATGTTTTCAATGACCGATTCCCATCGACAATCCAATTTAGCCACGCGCCAACGCGAGACGACGGGACTGGTCCTGATGTTCGGAGCGATGTATCTGGTCCAGGGAATCGCCGAGCCGACGGAGGGGCTGATCGCACAACCGGTTCGTTCACTACTCAAATCGTGGGGATATACGACTGCCGCGATTGCCGGGTTCGGGGCCTTGCTCGCCTTGCCCTGGTCGCTGAAACCAATTTATGGGCTGCTGACCGATTTCGTACCCATTGCCCGAACCCGCCGGCGAAGTTATCTGATTTTAACAAGCGGGATTTCAACGCTGGCCTTGTTGGTCTTGTACCTGATTCCGATTCCGCCCGGATCGTACCATTTGCTGTTATACCTGTTGCTCATCCCGACGGTTGGGGTCGCTTTTTCCGATGTAGTGGTCGATGCGTTGATGATCGAAAAAGGGCAACCGCGTGGCCTGACCGGGATTCTTCAGTCCGTTCAGTGGGCGGCGATGTATGCCGGAACGATTTTGGCGGGTCTGGTCGGGGGCTATCTGAGCCATCATGGGAGGCAGAACGAGGGTTTTCTGATATGCGGAGTCATGGCGTTTTTGACTTGTCTGCTGACGTGTTTTTTTGTCAAGGAAAATCCCTACGTTTCCCGAAAAGGCCACCTTCGCCTTGCAACAAAAGAATTGGCTGCGGCGGCACGGACCCCGGTGGTGATGGCGGCGGCGGCGTTTCTGTTCCTGTGGAGCTTCAATCCGTTCAGCATGACCGTGTTATACATGCACATGACGAAAGAGCTGGGAATCAGCGAGCAATATTATGGATTTACGATCTCGACATTGTCAGTCGGGGCAATCGTGGGAAGCCTCGGATACAGTGCCTATTGCCGCCGCGTCCAAATGTCCTGGCTCATTCATCTGTCAATCGCGATGGGTGTCTTGAGTACACTCGCCTATTGCCTGGTCGTCGATCAAATGTCGGCGGCGATCGTCAGTTGTGTTGTTGGGTTTACCTATTTGACCGGCAGTATGGTCCAGTACGACCTGGCGGCCCGGGCCTGTCCGCCTGCTGCTGCCGGAACGACTTTTGCCTTGCTAATGGCTTTGTCGAATCTGAGCATGTCTCTTTCGACGGCAATCGGTGGTTCGCTTTACGACTATTGGTCCGAACGATGGAACCCGAAAACGGCGTTCAACCTGCTGGTTGCCGCCGGAGCGCTGTCGACTTGCGCCTGCTGGTTGATCGTTCCGTTCATGCTTCGGACGATTCGCACTGACAATTTCGTAAATGCCGAAGCAGGCAGTGGCAACGCCGGGCAAGATTTTTCGCCTTGAATTCCAGGGAACCGTTGGTACTTGCGGCAACTGTTGCCGACCGAAGATGTCGCACATCATCAGGGTGGTTAGTCGAATGTCCCAGGTCGGCGACCGTCATGGCCGAAGCAATCACTCCGGTCAGAACTGAAACGGAAATTTTGTTGGCAATCATGATGACCGCCGCGAAGAGCCTTCCAGGACTTGTCGCAGGAATCACTTCTTTGGGGCCCATCAGAATAATGGTCGACCACCGCATCCCGATCGAAACTCCCTCGCTCTTCCGGCCGCCAAACATCCCCTCGTTTCGTTTCCGTTCCAGTCGCCCGCTTGAACGAAAACGGCGGACTGATCTTTGTGGCGACAACCGG
>JAYVKA010000101.1:0-6545 GCA_043768885.1 Planctomycetota bacterium | reverse complement strand
GTCATCAAGTTATTCGTCGTTGTTGGGTTGTGCAGGAAATTGGCTGGACCTGGTGGCGTTATGCTCGAAGTGATTTCCGGGATTGTATTGCCAGCCGATTGGTCGCGGACTTCGAAATATTGACCGCGCAGTCGCGAGGTAACATTGACTGCCCCTGTACCGCCGTGGGGAACATCAAAATTGCCGTTGGCATCGGCGAAAACCGTATTCCCGCCAGCAACACTGATTTCCGCGTAGGGCAGTGGTACAGCCGATTCCGGATCGCATTCAAGCGTGGCTAAGCCCTGTGTCGCCCGGCCACTAACCGATCCCTGAATGTTGACCAGACAACTGTGACAGTGACAGATTTCGGTTTCTTCATAAAGAATTTCTCCGTTTGCCACGGAAGCGATGACCAGGTACTTGTGATAGTCAGGCAACGTCTTGATCGATCCGCGAGTCGCGACAAACGACACAGCCAACTGAGGCACCGCGAATTCTCCATTCACGCCAGCGAACACGACGTATTGCACTTCGCTGGTTGTTACGCGCAGTTTGGCCGGAGCCTTTTTGCTTTCGACAACGGACCGCTCGATGGGCACTGCATTCATCAGGTTGTTGACGTTCGCAAGCATTTCTTGCGTAACCACAGGCTTGGCACCCGCAGCCGGAACCACAATCTTGTTTCCGGTCAAATCCTTGACCGTACTGCCGGACATGACTACCGGATTGCCAAGTTGATTTCGAATCAGGAAACCGACGCCGGAACGGAAAACGGGAACGCCTTCCAGAAACTGGTTGAAGCGAATCACGTTGAATTTGTGGGACTGTGTGGCGGCGTTCCAAAGTACACCTTGTATCACATCGCCGCTCTCCTTGATCTCGGGAACAAGAGTTCCGATTTCGTCACCCAGAACACCACGCAAATCGTCGAAATGACTCCATGCACTTTGTTCGGGAGTTTCACCCATGGAAAGTACTGTTCCGTAGACAGCGGTCATGTCGCTGCGGCCTTCGTCGTCTGCACTGACAGGCTGATAGAACTGGGAACCGTAGAAACGGGCTCCCGGATTATTGGTCTTGAATTGCTCCAGTGCCTGTCCTGCCGGTTGCGCTAACGCTCCCGAAGACAAAAGGATCAGAGCGCAATAGGACGTTAATAAACAGCGTGCCTTCATGTTTCCCCCTCTGTTTGTTTTTCTTGCTTCGCCATTGCAAGCGAATTCAACAACGGACCTGGGCGTTTTAGCCGCCAAAGAATATGGTGCCAAGCCAAGTTCATTCGTCTGAAAACTGATCCCCCCAGCTTGGCCCTGATCGGGACGGACGTCAAGCAACGGCCAGGCAAAAACCGGTCTTTTTTCCGCGAAATTTTCGATTGGCGGCTTTCGATTTGCCCAAGAGCGAGCGGGCCAGACGGCATTCACCTCTGATACGGCCTGGATTCCAATGACTGTAGGCCGTCATGAACCGCAAAGCCTCCTCAACCTGGTTGTCGCCGGGCAACGCCAGTCACGTTCTCAAAACCTGACTAGCTGACGGTTCGAGCCCCGAATGATTGCGAGATCAATCGCGGCGTGGACCGGGAACAGAGTCAGCAGGCGATGAACGTCATCGACCGATTCAATGATGCGGTCGTTCATTGCGATCAAAACGTCGTCGGGGCGCAGTCCGGCTTTGGCCGCCGGACTGTCGGGAAGCACTTCGGAAACGGCGACAGCCTGATCCGTCAGCAAATCGAATTTGCGCATGGCGGCACGCGAAAGACGGATGCTGGTGGCGACGATACCAAGCTGACGACGGCGAACTTGGCCGTGGGACAGGATTTCAGTCGTTACCCATTGAGCTGTGTTGCTCGGCACCGCGAATCCGATCCCCTGGGCCATCATGATGATCGCCGTGTTGACTCCGATCACATGTCCACGCGAATCGACCAGCGGTCCTCCGCTGTTGCCTGGGTTGATCGGCGCGGAGTGTTGCACGATGCTTTCGATCATGCGACCGGACTGGCTGCGCATGCTGCGACCAGTGGCGCTGACAACGCCGGTCGATACGGTTGATTGCAATCCGAGTGGGCTCCCCATCGCGATCACCAGCTGCCCGACCCGCAACAGAGCCGAATCGCCGATCACAACATGCGGCAACTCGCTGGAACTCATTCGCAACAAGGCAATGTCTGTTGCCGGATCGTCACCGATCACGTCGGCATCCACGCGGTCCCCTTCATGGGTTTCGGCAATCAGGCGACTGCGACCTGCGACCACGTGGCTATTGGTAACCGCGTATCCATCGGGAGTAATGATAAAACCCGAGCCGGAACCCATCCGGGCTTCGCTGCCGTGTCCCGTCACGCTGATCACGGCCGGCGAAACGCTGTCAACGACACCGATCACTGCCGTCGAATAAGCGTCGAGGATCGCAAGGTCAACTTGCTTTGGAGGGAGCGATCGTCCAGTTTGCGAACCGGAATTGTCAGAATCATTGTCCGACACTTTTGTTGAAAACCAGGTCATGGGTTTTTCCTTGCCGTCGATTGAAGAAGAGTTTTTTCCGAGCGGGACGCGTCCTTTGGGTCTGTCAAATGAATCTTTTGAATTCGGCATCGAAAAGTCAATCAGTCCAAGGCCGCGTTTCGTGGCCCGATCATCGCTGGTGGAAACAACTTGCGCGGTGAAATTGTCTGGGGCCGGGGTAACCAAACCCGGCGATAAAGTCTTGTTCGCGTTCAAATATTGAAACACAATGGATGCTTAACCCAACAGGAAACAAATGCAGTTTGGGCTAACAAGAATTGGAAAACCTGATGATGCGCCGGAATTGGCTCGGCTGTTGACTGAGCTTGGGCATCCTTCCACTCCAGAAGAGATTGCGGTTTCCTGGAGTGACTGGTTTCGGGAAGGGAACCGGGCATTCGTGGCCGAAACGTCTGCGTCAAAACTGGACGGTGTCATCACGGTTCATGTGATGCGGGTCTTGCATCGCCGACAGCCGGTGGGTCGCATCACGGCTTTGATTGTCGATCCAGCGGCGAGGGGCCGGGGAATTGGCCAGGCGCTGGTGGTCGCTGCCGAGTCGTTTCTTCGCCAGCATGGATGTGGGCTGATTGAAATCACCAGCAACGATCGGCTGACCGATGCCCACGCGTTTTACCGGCACTTCGGTTACGAACGAACCGGTATCCGACTGGCGAAGAAAATCGATTAGGCCCACATGGCAACTCAAATCCTCCGTTGATATTGTGTTATCGGGTATTCATAAATCCAGCAAACCATGATCTGTCAAACTCCTGATTGATCACAAAACTGCCGCGGAAATTTCCAATGGGATATGTCATAACGCTTGTAGTTGATTTGGCCGGTGCATTGCTGGCCATGACGATGATCGGTCTCTTCATGTCGCGCGATCACTCTGCCTCCGGCAGTGCCGAATACACGGCTCAACCCGATTTGCTCTTTGCCGCTGCCGTCGTGTTGCAAAACGAGAGTGATATCAAAACCCGCGTGGTCGAAGAGACGCCTGGTGTGCGTCGGGTATCGGAGATTATCGAAGAGCCAGGGGCAGCATTCGGCGGAAGGTGGACGCTCGATTTCGAACCTTGCCCCGGCGGTACCAGGCTAACGATCACCGAAGACGGTCACGTCTACAATCCACTCTTCCGTTTTTTAGGCAGATTCACTTTCAGCCACAAGCCGACACTGAATCAGTTTTTGAAAACGCTCCTCTCCAGAATCAGAGTTTGATGTGGAGACAGCAGAGCCCTGGTTTGCGTTGCAAGTCCGAATGCAAAAGACCAAATCGTTCTCGACCGCGCTCGACCGCGAAAAATCCAACATTCGCTTCTGGACTGCGACCAGGACTATTTCGTCGCGGCTGCAACCGTAATGGAGCGTTCCGTTTTTGAATTGCCGGACTCGTCTTGAACGACCAAACGAAATTCTCCGTCCGGAAGAATCAAGACCGGAGCCGGAGAGTCTGGATGCAGAATGACCTGATCAACCGGAACCGCATCTTCCGTTTCGATCGCCAAATAGGCTTGCACCAGGACACGAGTTTTCATCGCAGCGATTTCGGACGGAATCTCAACCGCGTTTCTGCCGGGCAGTGATTTCAGCCAGTCGGGACGGCCCCGCACAAGTTTTGTTGCCGGATGGAAAACTTGCATGTCAACTTTTCCCGCGTAATGTCCGCCCACCAGAAAACTCTGGTCTTCATTTTGAAATACGGTCGGCTGTGCCAGCAAGCCATTTGTCTGGGCCAATCGCCAGAGTTCCGTTGAATTCTCGATCGTGCTGCGTTCGGTTTGAATAGTCTGATCAATCGTCAGCGGATCCAGGCCGGTTGCTTCCTTCAGGCGCGCCGCCAGCCAGGCCTCCTCACGGCCATCGGGCAAAGTTTGCGTGTCCTCGGTGGCGTGACTGTAACCGACATAAATGAAAACTCTTGCCTGCGGATTCTTCGAAAAAATTTGCCGCATCAAATTCTGGCATTGTGCGCTCTCGCGCTGATTGATCTGGTCGGTTGGATCAGCCTCGACGCCTGGTATTGCGATTGCCTCATAGCCGACCGGTTTGTACCCGAGTCGCAGACTTTGGCGAACAAAATCACCAAAAACAGGTTCCTGCGAATAATACCCCGACCAACGGATGGGAAATCCACGTTCGACCAATTTCTTGGTAGATGGCGACAATGTCTCCACTGCCAAATACTCGAACCCGAGTTCGCGCAAACGCACCGCCAGTCGCAAAGCAAACGCCCGATGTTCTGGAACATGGTGCGCCTCGTTCAGGATCACAATTTGTCGGTCTTTTGCTTCAGCCACAATCGCGTCGAGAGCATCCGGGCGAGTCGCTTTTTCAATTTGCACCAGAGCCTCTGGATCGGCAACTCCGGTCCCGGTTTCCGCCAGGTCCATGGCTGCCTGAGCTCCAGCCGTGTCACCTACAAAGGAACGAGTGGTCGCAAGTTCCTGCCGGACAATACTGTTGGTGGCGTCGAGCTTTTCCAACTTCACCAACGCCTGAAGATATTTGCCTTGTTGCAGGCATTGATGGGCCTGACTCAGGTCTGGCATTTCTGTCTGCGCCGGAAACGCTCCTTGCCCCTGTGCGGTCATTGCGATAAATGACAACAGCAAGACAACGATCAACCGGGTGAATATCGCTCGCATGCAGTCCGAGTCCGTTGGTTAAGCTGGCAGATTTGAGTCCAGAAGTACGGAGCGGGCCATCGGCGATTCCTGTCGCAAAAGTTGGCCCGCATTCAACGTATCTGGTTCGCCACGACAAATCAATGAAACGGTCGATTTGGCGACTTGCGATCACTGACTCAGTATTTGGCCGAAACTTGTTCGGCTTTTTCCAGGAGCAGTCTCGCGACCACATTCAGTCCGCTGCGAAGTTCCGCTTCATCGCGGGCTGAACCCAATGCCAGACGAACGGCGTTGAGATTTCGCGATCCGTCGACGGCAAACGCTGCCGCTGAATACAGATTGACTCCATTTTCGCTTGCCGCCCGCACCAGCAGTTCGGCGGTCCAGTTCTCCGGCAAGTTGATCCAGATGTGATTGCCATCCGGCTCGCCCCTGACGGACAGCTTACCGAATACTTCCCGCGCGATCTGTTGGCGTCGCCGCGCTGTTGCCCGCAATTCGATCAAGAGCTGATTCGCGGTCCCGTTGTCAATCCAGTTGGTGGCAATTTCGCACATCAACGGAGGCGGAAAAAAGTTGGAGGCCCGCAAATTGGCGATCATCGCGTCGCGGTGGGCGATTGGAACCCGCACATAGGCAATTCGCAATCCGACCGCCATCGTCTTTGACAAAGAACAAATCAAAAACGACTGGTCGGGAATCAGGCTCGCAATCGGCGCCGGTGCGTTTTCGACCAGCTTGCCGTAAACGTCATCTTCAATGATGACAAGTTTTTTTTTGGTTGAGACTTCAGCGATTTCTTGCCGACGTTTCAAGGACATCGTGGCCGAAGTCGGGTTTTGATTCGTCGGAATGCAATACAGCACCCCAGATTTTTTTGCGGCCCGGGCCAGTTCCGCAGGAAGAATCCCCTGGTCATCCATGGCGACTGGAACAAGTCTTAAATGCAAAAGCCTGCCCGCAGCGATCATGCCCGGAAAAGTCAACTCCTCGACCAGAACCGAATCTCCCGGACTGGTCACCGACGCCAGGGTAGCGACCAGGGCATTCTGTGTACCACTGCAAATCAAAACGTCTTCGGCACTGCAGCAGATACGATCTCCCAACCATCTCGCTGCCGAGATTCGGTGTTGCTGAAACGATGCGACCGGGGCGCTTCCGAATAGTGTCGCGACGGGACGGGAATTGGAAAGTTGAGCCAACGTACGCGCGAACAGTTCCGGATGCTGCGTCATCGGAGGAAGGTTCAACCCAAGGTCAACGTTTTTCGATTGACCCGTCACGTCGGTCCGCGCTTCAAAAGTTCGAACGAACGATCCCCGTCCAACTTCCAGAGTTACCCAGCCCCGTTTTTCTGCCAGTGCGTAGGCCCGGCCAACGGTTCCAATGGTGACTGACAGCCGTTTGGCCAATTCCC
>JAYVKA010000100.1:0-2133 GCA_043768885.1 Planctomycetota bacterium | reverse complement strand
ACTGATGAACGATTGCATCGCCTGGTCGATCCTCCGGCCGGCCGAATCGAACGATGGATTTCGTGGTTGGCCGACCATAGCAGCCCGGTGTTGGTCAAGGAAATTCGGCAAGCCCTGAAAAGCCGCTCGTTCTTGCTGACCTACATGCTGTTGCTCTTGACCGCGCTGATTTGGTCGGTGATGGGAATGTCAATCATGCTGACCGAAGGCCTCGCCGATGCCGGTGGCATATTGCTGGTCGGATACCTTTGGATTCTTGGTTTTCCCCTGACGATCGTCGTCCCGCTGACGGCGTACCGTTCACTATGCCGGGAATTCGAAGAAGACACGTTGCATCTGGTTTCGATCACGACGATGTCACCCCGCAAACTGATCATCGGCAAACTGGTCAGCGCACTGGCCCAAATGGTGATCTATCTTTCCGCGCTCGCGCCGTGCATTGCGTTTACCTGGTTGCTGCGGGGCCTGGACGTATTTCAAATCATGTTTGCCATTTTGCTGGCGGTTGTCGGTTCCGCTTCGCTTTCTGCCGCTGCCCTTTTTCTGGCTTCAATCAGCCGCAATCCGGTTTTTCGAATTGTGGTTCTTGTTGGAATGATTTGCGGTTTGGGCTTCGTCTATTTCATGTGGTGTGCATTCCGCGTTGCGATTCAGGCAGGTGAACTGGATGACCTGTCGATTGCATTTCAGATGCACTTGTTCTCTATTTTTTTGATGGGAACCAGCGGGTACCTTTTGCTCGAGGCGGCGGCCAGCACGATTTCATTTCCGGCAGAAAACCGCAGCACGCCGATCCGGATCGCGATGATGGTCCAGACCGTGGCGATGATAGCCCTCGGGAGCGGGATGATCGCGTTCAACGGGTTTGAATTTGGCGCTGCCCGGGACGCGATCACTGTAGGTATGTATACGTTAGCCACGATGGCCATCATGTATTGGTTGGTCATGGGGAGCGCACTGGCCGGCGAATCGTCAGTACTTTCTTCGCGCGTTCGTCGTTCGCTCCCCCGAACGATTATTGGCAAGACATTCTGTTCAATGTTCATGCCCGGTGGTGGCCGAGGCTATCTGCTTGCCGTGGGAAACATAATCGGCTGGTCCCTCGCTGCGTTGATCATTGGCATGTGGCCAGGATTTCGCGAAATGTTTTCGTCGCTCGGAAACGGAGCGAGCCTTTGGCAATTGTTCCAGGGGCTTTCAGACTCCCTGCAGGGAGTTACGACGTCGCTCAAATCGGCTACAGGCATTCCCAATGAACTGGATTTTGGATTCACTTTGATCGGCCTGGTCTATGGGTTGTTTTATTTGAATCTGACCCTGCTTGCCCTTCGCGGTCTGGAGGCGATGTCGGTTCGGGTGAATCCGGTTCTGGGCGTTCTCTTGCTGATCACCCTGTTTGCGCTGGTCAATCTGGGATCCTGGACAGCCCATTTGCTGTACCACATCGCGATCGGATCGAATTACGTCGATGACTATTCAGTATTCCTGGTTCCCAACGTATTCCTTGGTTATCAGCAGTTCATGGACGGCAGCCTGAGTGTTGACGAACAGTTTTCCTGTGGACTTTTTGCAGCATTTGTCGGCCTGATGAGCGTTGCCGGACTTTTTGTATCATCGCGCGAGTTGCTGGACCGCCCCGCAGCAGTCCCCAAACGGGTTCTGGAAGAATTGCAAAAAGCCAAAAGAGTCCGCGAAGAGCGTGGTGAATCGATCGAAGACATTTTCGCGGAACGCCTCGGCGCAGCAATCGCAGAGACCACCACACCAGAAAGCACCTTCGAAAACCCGCCGACCACATTGCATTAGTGCAGCATCACGGTTTGATTTTGGGGTTGAAGCAAACGTACGATGGACGTCCTCGTCCGTCGAATTCTGCCTTTTCCGCCAAACGAGGACGTCCTGCCAGTGCTGTCGTTTCTGTTTGGCATTTCCCAAATTGAGTGTCGAATACAAGGAAAGTAATCCAGTGCCCCTTGCCGGTTTATCCGTCAGGTGTCCTCGAACAAAAATAGTGCTGCCCTGTTAGTCATGGAATGACACAATCAGCCGTGGGGCCGTCAGGCACCGGGCAGCGCCTCTATCCCGGCCGCTCACGCGCCACGGCTCACAAAATGGCGCTGGTTGTTAGTCACG
>JAYVKA010000099.1:0-4922 GCA_043768885.1 Planctomycetota bacterium | reverse complement strand
GTCGCTGGACAACGAGTCCTAAAAAAACTACCATTCCAGTAGTCGCGCTCATTCTACGCGCGTTCCCCAAAATGCATTTCCGACAATGACAGTGCTTTGTCTCGCTCTGACACCTTTGTCTCGTGCGATTGAAACCACCCGACAAAGTTGGGTCTGTATTCAATACGGCCGGGTCAACTCCCGGTTCTGTTGGGTAACCACCCGACGAGCCTGTGATCGCAGGTCAGACGCGTGGGCGATCATCGAAAAGTGGGAGGCGTAAGAAGCGTGAGTGTCGGCGACATCCACCGGGTCGTGGCGGTGTTCGATGAGTTGCAAAAAAACTGACTGGACTCGCCAATTGAATTTGCCACGCAATGTTCGTCATTGAAGCGAATCAAGGGCGAGCAGGAAGTTTGTGCAACCAAGACACCACAGTCTTGCAGAAAAACCATGTTCTCTTCCGTTACCTGCGCATGTTCCACGCGGGAGAGAGGTCGTGAACGATCGCGTCTTCCAGTCCGGCAGCCAGATCGACGCGAAATCCTGCGTATGTCATGAAACCGTCGCAGGCCCAAACGTAGATATCGACGAAAGCGTTTGGCCCTTGAGCGAGGATAAGTGCGTTAACGCGAATGTTGGTCGTTTGCGTTTGAGCGGGGCGTCTATAACCGACGAGCCGTTTCGTCAGCCCCTGTACGGTTTTCCCGACGTACACCACATCGACACCGACGACGAAAGCGTAAAGTACGTTGCGGCCATCGGGTGCGCCGGAAAGCTTAAGTTCAAGTTCACCGGAAGCGTTGTTGAACCAAGAACCGCACTGGGTGAAGCCAAGGTGTTTGATTCGGTCAAGGGCGTCCAAGCGATTCACCTGCGGCACACAACGGAATTTTGTCAGACTCCGTTTCACATAATCGGAGTGCTGGACGATTGGTTGAATAACGATTTGCAATTCTCGTCGTGGGGTATCGCGGTGTCAAATTGCGGAGGCCTTGAATGGGAATGTGGCAGTTGTTTGCCAACAGCGGGCTCGTTCGATTCTTGCCGGCCGGAGATGGTATGCTGGTTCGGGCCCATGGGGCTTGCCGATACCACTCAATGACCTTTTCTTTTGACCATCCGACGAGGACCTTGCCATGGCTGATGATTATGCTGCCGATCCGTCGACTACCGGTTTCTTTTCGCTGTTGGCCAATGCCGCGACTCCTGTGGGGGGGATGATTGAGGTCGCGGGGGACGTGGACTGGTTTCGGATAGATGGGTTCAGCCAATGGCATGACTACCGAATCGCGGTCTACTGGCCGACTTCCGGGAACCGACTGTCCAGCGCGAAGGTCGAGTTCCTGGATCTTTCGGGCAACAGGCTGTGGCAATCGTTTCGTTCCCTGCCCGCTGACAACTATTTTCCCCAAGCCAATCTTCAGGAAATCACTGTCCCGCGCGTGCCCCGCTACAACCACGAAGCGGCGACCGGGCAGTACTTTATCTCGGTCGAAGGATTGGCCTCGACCTACGCGGCCGGTTACCGGTTGTACGTGCGCGAGCTGGATATCGCCGGTTCCAACGCGGCCGATTCGTTTCCACTGGCTTTCACCGAGCGTCCGTTTCATGCCAGCGCCATCGAAAGGTTCGGCGACCTGGACTGGTTCTCGTACTATCTCCACGCCGGCGTCAACTATGTGATCGACGTCCTCGGAGCGGCTTCGTTCACGACGCGCGCAACGACGCTGACCGATCCGTTCGTGCGGTTGTATGATGCGAACAGCACGTTTGTGAGAGGGGACAACGATTCCGGCGACGGCAACAATGCTCGCCTGACCTACAAGCCAACAGTTTCCGGCCAGTTCTATTTGCAAGTTTTCGGCAACAACAACACGGCCGGTTCGTACATCATCCAGTCGGCACAGTTCGACGATTATCCGGCTGCCATTACAACCACAGGCGTACTCGTTCCGGATGGAACACAGGTATCAGGCCGGATCGATTACGAGAGTGACGTTGATTTTCTGCGAGTCCAGTTGCAGGAAGGCGTCAACTACGAGTTTGAGTCGTCGGTTCCCTTTTCCCTGAAGGACTCGACCGGAGCAAACTTGATCGTCAACTACTTGCCGGAATCGAACTTCCGAAAATTCACTTACCGTCCATCTGCAGGTCCGGGCTCGACGTTTTATCTTGCGTCGCCGTCTTATTCCGGAGACGAACATGATTGGACCGTTTCCGGAAAGACGGCGGATGATTTCGGCTCGACACTTTCCAGCCACGCCATCTGGAGTTTTGATTATCCGTTTCTGGCCGGATCGATCGGAAACCCGCTCGACCGCGACTGGTTCAGGACCGACCTGTTGCAATTCGGCCTGTACTCGTTCCATGTTGAAGCGGTTACCGGCAATCCGTTGACCGCTCCGCGAATCGCGGTGTGGGACGACGCCGCAGCAGCACTTCGCAGTTCGTCGAGCGGACCGCTGTACTTTTCGCCAGGCGGTTCAGAATTTCTCGATTCAAATTACAAGGTTCGTGTTTATGCCGACGCGCATTCGAATTCGGCAACCGGAACCGGCAACTACCGGTTCTTTGTCCACGCCGAAGACTTTGCTTCCAACAACTCATCGACGCTTTGGACCGTCGCGTTGGCTGGCAACGGCCAGGGCCTGATCCAGAACGCCATCGAACGGCCGGACGATGTGGACTATCACCGCATCCGGATGACCAACAAAACCTGGTATCAGTTCGAAGATCGGATGACTGGCAGTTTTGAAGTCGTCTCGCCATCGGGAGCGCGGGTGACGATCGACAGCGAGTCACACGATCCGCTTTACTATCTGGCCTTTGAGACCGGCGACCATTACATCGCGGTCAAGTCCGAATCGCTGACTGGGACCGCCGGAACGACGGGGAATTTTGAAGTAAAGATTGCTGAAGGCGTGCGCCCGAAGGCTCGCGGTGGCTTTCTCGCCTGGCCGGATGGAATTGGGCACCTGAATGGCCGCACATTCTTCAATGGTTCGAGCGTGGAAGTGTTTTCGACACTTCCGTTGTTTCTGCCTGGCCAGTCAGTGGCGAAGGTGCCAGCGAATCAGTTGACCCAGTTGACCCTGGCCCAGTGGCAACTGCTGAAGCCGGCCGCCGATATTTCTTTGGCAGGCGAGATTTTGGCTCGCACGTTGAACGGCCAGGTCTGGAGTTCATGGTCCAGTATCGCAGTCTACGCCCAGCCCCGGTTGGCGGAGATCGCGGCAGACAATCCGCTGCCTCTGGGAACGAATATCACCTGGTCGTTCGCCGAAGGGTTGCCGTCCTATTTGACCGGCGATCCGTTGGCCGCAAGTTTTGCCGTGCTGACCACGCCCCAGCGTGAAGCGATGACTGCCGTCATCGATTCATGGCGGGATTCCAATTCCTGGCCCCCGTTTCAAAAGGTCGCCGCCGGTTCCGGAAACGACGCGGGGACGATGATGGTTTACCTGGCAGCGCTCGGTACGGATGTGTTGGCCGTTCCGGCAGGACCCGAAAAAGGCAGCGACCTGATTCTGAACGTGAACTCACCGCTGATGGCGAACCTGACGCCTGGCACGCAGGGTTTCTTCGAACTGGTGCGCGGGCTCGGTTCGGTCCTTGGATTGAAAGAGACCACGACGCTGCGTCGCGACACAACGGTGATGGGAGCACGTACCGGAGGAAGCTTGGACACGCTTCCCTGGTCATCATCGCCTTTGCCCGCCGACATTCGTGGCAGTCGCTCTCCCGATTTCACCAGTTTCGCGTACAACGTTCAACCTTCACCGACAACCTGGATGTTGGGTGGAGCGACGCCGTTCTACCGCACGATCATCAACACGGGTTATCCGGTTGGCGATCTGATTTCGGCCGCTGGGTCGAATCTCAATTCCGTGATTGATCTGCGGCCAAGCATGTTCAGCTGGTCCCAGGTCGGAGGGACTCGCCCACACACGTTTCTAAATTCTCATGTTTCCCAGCCGTCGAATGGTTTGGGCGGAGACGGCAACGATTTCCTGATGGGCAATCACGTCGACAACTGGTTATCGGGCGGGCTCGGCAACGACTGGCTGGCTGGCGGAGCAGGGGACGACGGATTTGTCAGTATTGACTGGTTGCTCGGCGGACCTGGCAATGACATCTATGTTTATCGGCCCGGTTGGGGCAACGATTGGATCAGCGAAGCGGGCGGCGGCGGTACCGATGTTCTCCGGATCGAGGGCACGCCGAACCTGACTTCATTGGCCATCGACATCACGTTCGAGCGATATGGAAACGACTTGCGCATTCGGCTGGAAATGGACGGTTTGCCAGACCGCGACAATGCATCGATCACAATCCGTGACGCCACGATCGTGTCGTCACGGGTCGAAGCCCTGACGCTACTCAACCCGTCCGGAACGATCACGCGAATCAGCCTGCAATCCGTGATGGACCAGCTAACTTCTCCCCGCCAACGCTTCAACGTCTCCACCAGTACCGACCAATTCGGCTTCCTGGTAACGCCGGTGTAGAAAGCGAAACATGGAGGTCCGTCCCCGGGATTAACCTCATTTTCCATGGTTGACAATTTCAATAAAATGCTGCCTGACTTTTGTGTCAAGGTTCCATGCAAAGGGAATTCCGAATGACGCTTCGATTGCGGTCAGAGACATCGTTTGCCGCTCCCAGTGGTGCCCCAAATACAAGACGTATAATTGGCGTCGGAGAGCCAATCTCATTCGTGGCCAATGAATCGTGTTCCTGGACGATTCCCGACAACCCGATCAGTGGCCGACAACGGGAGGCCTTCGTAACTTTCAATGTCGCAGGTACGAAGATTGTCTCCGCGAACCACGGAAGTGAACGGGCAGAAGTCTCCATTGAAGTTGTTGAGCCACGGGTGCATGTCAGAAAGATCCGGGACGTTCCGGCCCCAATGAATCATTGCGGTGCATATATGCAAC
>JAYVKA010000098.1:0-11502 GCA_043768885.1 Planctomycetota bacterium | reverse complement strand
GAGGAGGTGGCGGAGTTTGTTGCGGACGGATTGCGGAAGGCCCTCGACAGCGAGCCATGGTTGTCGGAGCGGGAAAAAGTCCGCGACCGGATGCAAAGCACGGCCCGCGCAAAAACGGAGCCACTGGAAAAAAGCCTCGCCGAAAACGGACTTGCTTTGGTCTCAATGCAGCAGGGACCGATGGTTTCGACGGCCATTTTCCCGGTCGTCGAAGGGGAGCCCATTCCACCCGATCGGCTGGAGTCGATGATCGACGAGGGAAAAGTCGATGCGGCATTGCTGGCCAGGTTCAAGGAAAACCAGCCCAGGTTCCAAAAGGAGATGGACACCCTCAGCCGAGAGGTTGCCGAGATTTTGCATATTGGTCGTCGCGAAATCGAAAAACTTTCGCAAGGCAGCGGACGAAAACTGCTTGCCAAATTCACGGATTCGATTCTGAAGGATTTTCAGGGAAAGGGAGTCAAGGAGTTCATTGAAGAACTGGTTTCCGATGCCGTCGAAAACCGGCTGGGGCAGGATGACGAAGATGAACAGCCGAGTCCGTATGATCTGTATGGCTTGAATATCGTTCTGCCCCATACCGGGTCCCGGGAATGTTCGGTTGTGGAAGAAGTGGTTCCGAACATGATCAATTTGCTGGGAACTGTTGAGCCGAACTGGAATGCGAACCAGACCGCCAGCAGCGACTATCGGGGCGTTCGGGCCGGTGCGATATTGAATGCCGACGAAGGCTATTTGATTTTGGAAGTCGAAGATTTGTTGTCAGAACCCGGAGCCTATCGGGCACTGGTTCGGACTTTGCGGACTGGGCGGCTGGAAATCGTGCCTCCGGAATTTAGCTGGATGCGGCCAAACGTGGTGGTCCAGCCGGAACCGATTCGCGTAAACCTGCGGGTCATACTGATCGGCGACGTGCAAACTTATTATGCGTTGGACCAGGCGGATCCGGATTTTCGCGAGTTGTTCAAGGTCTTGGCCGACTTCGACGACCAGGTGCCTCGAGACGTAACGGGGCTGAGGCATTACTCGCTGGTTCTTGCCCGATTGTCCAAGACTGAATCGCTATTGCCATTTCATCGTTCGGCAGTTGCTGCGTTGGTGGAACATGGAAGCAGGATTGGCGGCCGGGGCGAAAGGCTGACCGCAAAGTTCGGGCGTGTTGCGGACATTGCGCGCGAAGCCGCCTTTGTTGCGAAAGGCGAGGGGAGGGGGGCGATTACCGGTGACGATGTCCGGAATGCTGTCAAGCGAACGCGAGAGCGGGCAAGTCTACCATCACGCCGCTTCCAGGAACTTGTCGCCTCGGGCACGATCCGGATTGAGACTCGTGGGTTGACGGTCGGACAAATCAACGGGCTGGCCGTGATCCATGCCGGACCGTTGACCTATGGATTTCCGGCGAGGATTACGGCGACGATCGGGCCAGGCACGGCGGGATTGATCAACATCGAGGGGCAATCGCATATGAGCGGCACGATTCACACCAAAGGATTTTACATTCTTGGTGGGTTGCTCAGACATTTGCTTCAAACCAGCCATCCGCTTTCGTTCAGCTCATCGATCGCCTTTGAGCAAAGTTACGGAATGATTGATGGTGATTCTGCCAGTGGCGCGGAAATGGTGTGTATGCTGAGTGCGCTGGCCGGGATTCCGATTCGCCAATCGCTCGCCATGACTGGTGCGATCGATCAACACGGTCATGTTCAGGCAATTGGGGAGTCAACGAAAAGATCGAAGGCTTTTACGATGCCTGTCGATATGCTGGACTGACGGGTGACCAGGGAGTCGTCATTCCTGCCTCGAATGCTGCCGACCTGATGTTGCGGCACGATGTGGTTGAAGCCTGCAAGAATGGACAATTCAGGGTCTATGCCGTTTCCAACATTACCGAGGCTGTCGAGTTGATGACCGGCACGCCATGCCAGCAAGCCAGTGACGGATCGTGGCCTCGCGGGTCGGTGATAGCAATCGCGGTGAAGAAAGCCGAAGAGTTTTGGCAAAAAACGCTGGCAGCCCCGCAGCGATTGGCTGCCGAACAGATCGCTTCAACGGGGTCCGCCGTATCCGCGACTCCACCAGATTCGATCGGCAAATCGAAGAGCTAGCAATCGCGTTGGCGGTTGACGCTAGAGGCCGGTTTCTTGTACTAAAAACACCCCCATTGCCCCGCTTTTTCGCGGTTCGCGGCTGCGACATCACTGCTTTTTCGAAACGGTGAAACCAGGTCGTTTGTACCTGGGATTTTGGGCGAAGCCAATTTCCCCTTTCGACTTTCAGGAATACGGTCACGGATGATCATCGCGTTGCCAACAATGTTCGGCTCACAGTGCAAGTCGCTGTTGGTTTGCGCATTGACAATTGCGATGCTTGTTGGCGGTGGCTGCCGGTCGATGACGATCGATGTGGCACGAAATGTTGCCTGCGTTGCGAGCCTTGCGAACCGAAACGCAATCGGTGCCCGTCCGATCAAACGCGTCAACAAACTGGGACCGATTCGCAGGCTGTTTGCCGAATCGCCGCCACCTAGCGACCGAACCAAACTGTTGTTGCGACGATTTGTGCTGGACGAGCAATATCGCCTGGACCCTGATGAAGCCATTCGGCGGATGAAGGCTTATGCACTGGCCGAACCTGGACTGGAGCGGACACACGCCGTCGCCGAACTCGCCTTCAAACAAGGGGAGTGGGCCGCGCGGCTGGGCCAGGCCAACCGGGCCAGCCGGATGTATGCCACGGCGCTGGAAAGTTCTTACCGGTTTCTCTTCGATTCCGATCTGGACCTTGGCCGCAACGCCTACGACCCACAATTCCGCAGCATCTCGGACATTTACAATCGTTCGTTGGAGGCGATCTTGCGGCGGTTGATTCGGGATGGAAGCATTGTTCCGGGAACCATGGTCTCGCTGGAAACGATCGACAGTCAGATTGACTTCGTTGTTGAAGTTCCTGGCCGATGGAACGGTGAGCAGTTTGAAAAGTTTGAACTGGTCAACGACTTTCAGGTTCAAGGTGTCGAGAACCAGTATCGGACGTATGGCCTGGGCGTACCTTTGATCGGGGTCCGAAAGGAGCGAAGCGAGGCACTGCCGTTTGAAGAATACTATCCACCGCAGTTGACGATGGCGTTGACTGCGTTCCTACAGCTGGCCGATTCTCCCTCTCGTGATCCGTACGCCATGACGTTTGGCGAAGACGAAACATTGGTTGCGAGGTTAAGTTTGTTCGACCCACTTGAGCAGACTGTGGCCCAAGTCGGTCAACGGATCGTTCCGCTGGAAAGCGATATCACGACACCGATGGCCTGGTACCTGAACGATCCCCTGTTGAACACGAATGTGTTTGCGACGTTGGCTTTGTTGAACGCAAACTTTGCCAACGACTATGAAGGGCTCTACATGCTGGAGCCGTATGACCCGAAAAAAATTCCGGTGGTCATGATTCACGGGCTATGGAGCAGTCCGGTTACCTGGCTGCAAATGTTCAACGATTTGCGGGCTGACCGGGAGATTCGCGAGCGATATCAATTCTGGTTCTGCCTGTATCCGACAGGCCAGCCGTGGTGGGAAAGTGCGAGGCAGGTTCGTGCGCAGCTGGATGACGTCCGCAAAAAGCTGGTGCGCGAACAGGACTCGCTCAATCCAGCCTTGCCGATTAACCAAATGGTTCTCGTTGGCCACAGCATGGGCGGGTTGGTGGCGAGAATGCAAACGGTCGAAAGCGAAGACCTGTTTTGGAACGTAATCAGCGAACACGATCCGTCAGAGTTTTCCGGGTCGCCAGAGACGATCCAGCGACTGGAAGAGACGTTTCGTTTCCATCCGAATCCAGGCATCCGCCAGATGATTACTTTGGCCACGCCATTGCGGGGAAGCACTTACGCCAACGATACGACTCGCTGGTTGGGTCGAAAAGCGATAACGCTGCCACAAACATTTACAGGGGACTATTCGCAAATCACTGCCAGGAACAGAAACCTGATTTCGAATCCTGGCCCGCTGACAGTTGCCACCAGCGTCGATTCACTTTCGTCAGACAATCCGTTTTTTGAAAAACTTTTGGCCGCAAAATCCAGCCCGAACGTCAGCTACCACAACATCTACGGCAGCTATAAACAGGGAACCCTCCCGGAAAAACTTGGTTGGACCACGCCAGGAGACGGAGTCGTAGCTACGACCAGTGCGCGGGCAGACGACGCCGATTCAGAAATCGAGATTCAGGCCCAGCACAACACGATTCATCAAAACCCGTTGGCAATTCTGGAGGTGAAACGCATCCTGCTGGAAAATCTTGTCGGTCTAAATCGGCACCCAACGGATCAATTGGTGCGGCCCGTCAGCGCGGAAATGCTGCAGCCAAGTGTTCCGCGCAATTGAGCCGGAAGTTGGAATGATTGAATTCGACTATTGACCAAATCAGGAATCAGCCGACTCGTCATTGCGAAATGTTACCAACATTTGGCGGATTCGATTTAAAGGTCCGGTACGCGAATTGTCCTGCGACTCTGCCGTTGCGGAATTCAAATCCTGCCGGCGAATCGGAATGATTTGTTCCTGAACTTTGTCAGGAATTGGGCCTTCTTCGTCCGCCAGACTTATGCCCAAACGGCGGGTGGAATCAGCCGGTTCCAACTCGCCTCGACGAATTCGAACGTCATCGGGGGCCGAAATACCCAGTCGAACGGTGTTTCCCTTGATTTGCAGGACGGTGATGATGACATTGTCGCCAACGACAATTTCCTGCAGGTTTTTTCGTGACAAGACTAACATTGTGACCTCCTTGCGTGCTTTGGCCAGCAGAAAACCGCCGGACCAATGAGTCTCATGTTCCTGAGCTTCGATTACGAACAAGTCCTTCGACTTGTTCAATAATTCCTAAAGTCTCACCTGAAGACAACCGGCAGGTGCATCGGTTCACAACAATTGCAAGCATTGATCAGGCTCCGCCTGCTAGCAAGTCGAATCGTGAATGGCGAACCAAAATTCAAAAGACGTGCGAAATCGAATAATCGATTGGCCTACTCGCCCGAACCAGAACGCCGGCCCTGTTTTTTTTCCGACCGCTTTTTTTTGTCCGTCAACCGTCGCCGGACAGAGCCAGCAGTTGGGCGCGTCGGCTTGCGGCGTTTGGGAACGACCAGTGCCTTGAGCAGCATTGTCTTCAATCGCTGCAAACAATCGGCAATGTTTTTCGGCTGGTCTCGATACCGGTTGCTGGTAATGACTACTTTGCCAGCCTTGTTGATTCTCGTTGCGTTTTGTTTGACAAACCGTTCGCGAACGGAGGGAGGAAGAGTCTGATTGGAGACAAAGTCCCATTTCAGTGTTGCCTGGCTGTTGACCTTGTTGACGTTCTGTCCACCGGGTCCGGGCGACCTCGAGAAAGTGAACGACAATTCCGAGTCGGGAATGACAAGCCGGGAAGAAACAATCAGGTCAGCCACGCGATTTCGCTTTTTTGAATCAAAAACTTTTCAGGTGAGCTTGCGGACATCGACTTTCGACGGATTGAACAATGCGTCACCGGATTTGTCTTCTTCAAAAATCACCGGCGCGAAGTATTGGAGAACAAATTCCCTCGAAGCAACCAGCAAATCTTCGTGGCTGACAAAATCAAACTCGGGCCCGTGCATTTCAATCTCGACAGGACCAGCGTAGCCGTGATGGGAAAGCATGTTGATCCACGACGCGAGAGGCATCTGGCCTGATCCGGGAAGGCACCTGAATCGTTTTCCATGTGGTCCAATCCGGACATCGCAGAGTTGAACGAGTGCCAATCGATCCAAATAGCCGGGAATCTCACGGGCAGCGGCCAGATCCCGTCCGAGGAAAAACAGGTCCGCAACAACACCAACATTTGCGGCCGGATAGTCGCGAATCAGGTCCAACGTCGCAATCATGCCGCCGGTAAAATTGAACTTGCACGATTCGGGGCCGCAAACGGGCTCAAAGGCAAGTCGCACTGCCAGGTCGTCAGCCGCCGGTACGAGCACATCCAGCGCCTGTCGAACAAGCTTTTTCATGTGGCTGTCGGCGTGCCCGTTTCGACCACCGGTGCAAACAACAAGCGTGCCGGAGCCGAGTCGGGAGGCCGCCTGAACAGCCTCCAAACCCTGGTCGATGGCATCCAGGTGAGAGACTCCAGTGCTGCCGGTAAAGCCAATCATCCAGGACAGGCTGGAGACCCGCATCTGCATTTCGAAAAGCAGGTCGGAAGTTTCATTCAGTCCGGTCTCTTCAAGCTTGGAATGACAGAGACCAACGGAGTTGAATCCGGCCCCCGGCATTTTTACAAGGTCTTGAAAAAGACTCCAACGATTTGTCGACGACTGATTCAACGAAACCAGATCAGGAACCATGGAGTGGATTCTCGCTGGATGATTTTTTTTGACTGACGGGGAGGCTAAGTATGCAGAATCAATCCCGAACTGTAAACACGACATCGGAAATTCCATTCAGCAGAATGCCTGGAGCCCGTTTTCCTGTCACTCAAATTCTGACGGACCTTGCTGTTTTCACTGGCACGGGAATTCCAGGGCTTCGCCGACAAATACTCCAATGATGTCGGCGAGATTTCTTTTTTTACGACCTTCCGCCGATAGCTTCCATACCTGACCGGAATCAGAATCGCAGTTGTTTCTGAACCATCAATCGAAACGAATCGTATTTCAACCCGACACACGAATCGCCCGCCAAATGCTGGCTGCCAACTGCTGGCACGGAGCGTTTTTTCGGAAAATGTTCTTGCAATTGTCTCCCAGACGTTAAGATGGACCCGGACAAACGAGAGAGACATCTTTGCATGACATCAACTGTCCATGGAAATCGCGTTGCATAATCCGGCGTAGACTGGCCAGCGACTGGTTCACTGGCTCAACGATACGAAATCATTTGATTTTTGCAGGAGGCGAATTGATGTCCAGAAGAAATTGCGTTCGTGTGGACTATCCGGACGACGACTTGCGAGACAGGGTCGCCCATTTCCTGGGCAGTCGTCATTTTCATAATCTGGCCAGGATTTCAGTAGCGGTCGAAAACGGTCGGGTGACGCTGCAGGGCATCGTGGGCTCATTCTACGAAAAACAGGTTGCCCTGAGCACTTGTCAGAGAGTTGCTGGCGTTCTGTCGATGGTTGACATGCTGGAAGTGTCCGATGATTCAGCGGAGTATGAACTGGAATCCGGAATTCGTGCACTGGTCGGCCAGTGCAATGTTACCGCGCGATATTAGGGTAGTGATCTTGCCAAAGATCCTGCGCCCCAGGGAACTTTAGCAAGATCCACTTCGCTCCACCCTAATTCCTGGCTGTCACAAAGCACTAGAACATTCAGCCAATAGAATTGGCAATTGGTGATTGAAACGCAAAAGAAAACACGCCGACTAACGGCGGATTTCTTTTAGCGAATCTGAGGGGCGAATGGTTGCTTCAGCTTTTGCGACCAATTCACGTTCCTGGGCAAAGACAACGTCCAGCCGGCTTGAGCAGATGTCAATTGCCGATCCAGTCTGTTGTTCAAGTTCCGCTTTTGCCGTTTCAATTTGGGCCTTCAATTCCTCGGCCTTCGATCCACCAGTTTGAAGCAGGCATCTGGATATGGCTGCCAGAAACAAACGGCCAGGACCCGATTTTACGCTGGTATTCGTCTCGCCATTTTTCCAGTCGAAGGAAATTTTGCTGTTGAACCCCGAAACTTTTTCGAGCTCTGCCTGAAGCAATCGTTGGTCAATCTGGCTGGACAACAACACGTGCATCGAGTCGAGCTTGATGCCGCCAAACCGGTGTTCGATTTCTGCAGTACCGTGGGTTGACGACTCGGACATATCGATTGTTGCAACGAACGAAACATTTCCTGGCGTGGCAGCGACTGCGACGGCGTCCGCATCACCCATTGGGATTGAACCGATGACAAAATCGGGACAGGTTACCCGAAGCACACTGGTGAGATCGTTTTGGAATTCTGCGGAGACCAGCAAGTGGTAACGCCCCTGTGCACGAACCTGCATTTTGGTTGGTTCGGTTTGAAGACGCACACGATCGGTCAGGTTTTCAATTGCAACAACGAAATCGACATGATCCGATCCCATTTTGGCCGCGCCATCCAGGTCCATTCGTTTGACGATTATCCCCGGCCTTTGGCGACTGCCAGTAAACACGACGTTGCGCCCGGAACCTTTTGGCAGGCTTGAAGTCTTCTCGTGTTCTGCAATGACCGTATCCCGAATGGAGCGGGACCATTCACAAATATGATCGGAGAATCGGTTGTACTCTGTTTGAATGAGGGAGGCGTCGGTCAATTTTTCGTCGCAAGCCAATCCGGTCTTTTGGTCTGCTGCGTTGATTCGCTGAAGATCGTTTTCCCGGATTGTCATGAATCGGTAAAGGTCGTTGTTGCGTCGCTCAACCAGATATTGAAATTTGTCCTTGGCAGCAATAGTCGCTTCCGAAACAGTTTTCATTTGCCTGGCAGTCTCCATCCGCCCCGCTCCCTGGCGAAGCGGATTGTCCGACGTATCTGCCATCGATTCGTTGAGGATTTGCAGCTGTTTTTCAGCCCGCGCGAACAATCCGACTTGTTCCGCCAATTCCGTTTCCCATTCGCCAAGAATTTGCCTGCTCAACTCTGGAGCAGCTAGAGCAGGTTGTTGCGGATTGCTGACCTGAAATGAGTCCAGCCAGATTCGGCCTGACGTGGAGCTCGGTATAGGCGGACTTGGCCGAGTCGAACCCGAAAGGTCAGTCGGCCAAAGTTGCCGAAGATTCATTACCATCAATCGATCGAGACTGGAGGACCTGACCCCTTCGATTTCCACCGAATCAAAAACAATCTGACGATTGGACAGGCCCCAGCTGGCAACGCTGATTCGTGCCTGGTCCGCAATCAACGCCTCTTTCCGCGAGCCTTCGGGAGGTACCAGATACAGGTCCTTGATTACCATCTTGCCAGCCAGAAAATCGACTTCTTCAAGCGTGAAATTCCACGTCCAACCCGTGGATTCATGAAGCAACCGCTTGGTCAATCCGGCAAAAAAGGAACCGGAAACCATGACAACCGTCACGATCACCAATCCAACGATCGTGATTCGCGTCAAAAACACCGACGCCCAGTTTCGTTTGATCAATGTGCGACCCCTGCTTTGGAAACGTCGTTGCTGTTTTCGACCAGCCACACAGTCCATTTTGAACGCTCAAAAAGACTTGCCATCCACCGACGAAGCTGCCGAGAACCGATCCATGCGATCAAGAACAACGGAATCGCAATCAAAAAACCGCCAACCAACGCTCCGGTCACCATCGTGTTTTCGAATCGGCACCAATTTCCAACAGGCATTTCACTGACGGTTACCCAGAACGACTGCAACGACGAATGGGTAAGCAGAAAATAACCGAACGATTCAAAGGAATTCGCCAGCAACGGCTTGAGCATCCAGGCTACCAGAACTCCAAAGGCTCCGGTCATCATGTTGGCTCCAGCCAAAACCAATAGGCAACCCAGCACATAGGGCAGCAAAGAATCGGGCGGCAACCAACCGATTATCGACCCCAAGGCCAGTCCACTCGCCCATTGAGTGGGGGTGTCCATTCCGCGCAAAGTTCGCAACATCCAGCGGGTCATATGCCGCTCCATTTAGCTGATTGAAACGGCGCATTCGCCGAGAACGATCCACCGAGCCTTAAATCGGCGGGAACAATACACAAATCGTCTGTGGGAAGTCGACACCGTTTCCAAAAGGCATCTCGCCGACAACAGCAGGACAGTTTCGCCAAAATACGCATTCACCCCAATCAAGTTTTTCTTCCCAAGTTCCCGGACGGAAAGAACCGGTATTTGTGCCTTCAGATTTGTGCTATCAACAGATGCAACGGCAAAAAAGGTTGCTGACATTCCGATTAGCGGATAGATTTGGCGACTCGACCCCAAGTGTCCTGTTTTTTATCACCGTTTGAACACTCGAAGCAAGGAAACCGAAAATGACCGAAAAGAATGAAATTTTTGCGGATGGAATTGGCGAAATATCCCTCTCAGGTGGGATGGTTCGGCTGGATTTGGTCTCGCTAGTCGGCTCCCAAAACAACGAAAACGACAAACCCCGATTGGAGCCAAAAACGCGTATAATCATGCCTCCAGAGGGCTTTTTGCGAAGCTTTGGCGCTATGGAGAACCTGGTAAAACAGCTAATTGATGCGGGCCTGATTCGCCCCCGTGAAGGGGGTGAAAACGTCAAGGACGGCAACAATGCTGGAAAATCGGCCCAAGGTGCACCTCCCAAATCGCCGAACTTCTAAGTATGCAGTTTCTGGCTTCACATCTTGAATTAGTGACTATAATCAGAGCTGTAAAAAAACCGGCAGACGGATTTACACGAACGGGTACAGGGGCACTTGAACGTGTAGGGGACTGTGTCCGTCCGCGCGTAAACGACTTATCTCAGGGAACAGACTTATGGCCAATCTTTTCGCTCCGATCGTTGACATCGTAAAAAAACAGGTCGAAATTTCGACTTCACTCCTGTTGAAGGACATGATCAGCGTTTTTGATCTGGATGGGAATCCAATCACGCGCTATCGTTTTCGTGACAACGGATTCCTGAACTACTCAGGTTTTTTCACGATCAATGGCGTCAAACAGAACGCTGGTGCCTGGTACGAAGTTGATGCTTCGCAAATCCACTTGGTCCGGTTCAACGCTGGCCTTATTCCGACTGCTGAGAACATTGGCGTCCAGGTTTACGACGGAAAATTTTGGAGTACTGCGGATTATGATGCGATTCAAACGATCGCGTTCAATGGATATGCACCTGAGATCATTTCGACAAACGGGACCATCCTGGAATCCGAAACCCGGACCATCACGGATAGTAATCTGACATCCCTGGACGGTGAAGATCTGTTTTCGGTTTACGATCGCGATGGAGACCAACCGACACGGTTCTTTTTCGTTGACCGATCGACATTTGGAATCAGCGGTCGATTTACCCTCAATGGTGTTGCCAAACCCCAGGGCCAGTTCTTCATGGTTGAAGCCAATGAATTGAGCGGGCTTCGTTATGTTGGTGGTGGTTGGGGACCAGTCGCCGAGCAAATCGGCGTCATGGCTTATGACGGCAAGTATTGGTCCGCCGTCAAGAATTTCTGGATCACGACGACGGCAAACCAGTTTGCACCGATTCTGACTCCAAAGAACATTTCCAGCGGATTGAGCGGTGTAACAGACGCTGCCAATTTGTTTGACGTTTCTGATCCGGATGGCAACTCGATCAAGTTGGCCTGGTTCCTTGATACCGGATTGTCGCCGACGAGCGGTTTTTTCAGCGTAAACGGAATCCAACAGGCGGCCGGCTCGTTCTTCCAGGTTCCCTTCCGGGATCTGGATACGGTCAAGTATCATTTTTCGGGCCTTCCCGAGATGGAAGAACTGAAAATGCAGGTTTGGGATGGCAGATATTCCAGCCCAATTCAGTCCGCAATTGCAACTGCAATTCCAACGCCGACGATCGATGTACCTAC
>JAYVKA010000097.1:0-3207 GCA_043768885.1 Planctomycetota bacterium | reverse complement strand
TCGGTTTACCTGCTGGCCGCCAATGGAACACTGGATGCGGTCGGCCTCGAAGTGGACGGGATCAACGTCAACGGAACGATCACGACGGTAACGGGCGATGTTCTGCTGGATTCGGCGCGTGATATCCGTACGACGTCCGTCATTGCGAGTACATCGGGTGATGTGGGTCTGGTGGCGACTCGGGATGTATTGCAGAACGCGAATGTCACGACAGCGGGCAACGTGCTGGTTGCAGCGGGTCGTGATTTTACGATGGCCTCGGGTACCTCGATTGCTGGTGGCACGAACGTGCTGGTGGATTCGGAGGGAACGATCCGGCTTGGCTTGATCTCGGCGACGAACGTATCGCTGGATGCCGTGACGGACATTCTGGACAACAACGGCGGGAGCGTGACGAACGTTCTGGCGACGAATCTGCGGATGGTGGCTGGCGGGACAATTGGCACGTCGGATCTGCCGAGCCCGGTTGGCACGAACAACAACGCGATTGATACGGTAGTGGTTCGGGTCGCGGCCAGTGCGGGAACGGGGATTTACATCCAGGAAGTGGTTGCTGGTGGTTCGCTGATTGTGGATCATGTGGACGCGGTGACGGTGACGGTGGATGTCTCGCGGGTGAACTTCAACAGCACGACGACGGCAGTCAGCAGCGGCCGAACTCTGGGTGCACTGGATGATGTGGTTGGTGGCGGGGATGTGAAGCTGGTAGCGGAGGCCGGTACTCTGACCGTGAATAACGGAACGAATCCCGGATTGGTTGGTGTCAGTGCTGGCGGCAATACTTTGCTTCAGGCCCGCGGACTGGCCAGTGATGTGGTGGTCAACGCGAGTGTGGTTGGAACGACAGGGCATGTTACGGTCAATGCTGGCGATGACATTGACCTCAATGCAAGTGTATCGACTGGTGGAGCGGGATCGGTTTATCTGCTGGCGGCCAACGGAACGCTGGATGCAGTCGGACCGGAAGTCGACGGGATCAACGTCGATGGAACGATCACGACGGCGTCAGGTGACATACTGTTGTCATCGGCCCGGGATATTCGAACGACAGCGGCAATCAGCAGTACGTTGGGTGATGTTGGTCTGGTGGCGACGCGGGATGTGTTGCAGAGCGCGAATGTAACGACCGGTGGCAACGTTTTGGTTGCGGCTGGTCGTGATTTTACGATGGCCTCAGGAACTTCGATTGCCGGCGGCACGAACGTTCTGGTGGATTCGGAGGGAACGATCCGGCTGGGTTTGATTTCTGCTACGAATGTTTCGCTGGATGCGGTGACGGACATTCTGGACAACAACGGCGGCAGCGTCACGAACGTTCGGGCCACGAACCTGCGGATGGTGGCTGGCGGGACGATTGGCACGGCCGATTTGATCAGCCCTGTAGGGACGAACAACAACGCGATTGATACCGAAGTGGTTCGGGTCGCGGCGAGTGCCGGGACGGGGATTTACATTCAGGAAGTGGTGGCTGGCGGTTCTCTGACAGTTGATCATGTGAACGCGGTGACGGTCAGTGTGGACGTTTCGCGGGTGAACTTCAACAGCACAACGACGGCGGTCAGCAGCAGCCGGACACTTGCGGCCCTGGATGATGTGGTTGGTGGAGGCAACGTGAAACTGGTCACTGAAGCGGGCACGCTGACAGTGAATGACGGGACGGATGGCGACGATTTTGGCGTCATTGCGACTGGCGCTGGCGACGTCCTTTTGGAGTCGCGTGGAACAGCCAGTGACGTAGTGGTCAATGCAAAGGTAGTTGGAACAACTGGTAATGTTTCGATCATTGCCGACGACGACCTTAATTTGACGGGAGAAGTTGGTACCGGGTTCGTGGGTACGGTCTATCTGGTTGCGAATAACGGAACGATGGATGCAGCCGGACTGACGGTGGACGGAATAAACATTTTTAGAGAGGTTGCCACCATGGAAGGCGACATACTTTTGGTTTCTTCCATGGACATTAGAGTTGAGAACATCAGAATTTTGACAGGTGGAGATATTGGACTCGTGGCTTCGCGTGATGTTCATCAGATAAATGCAATCATCGGAGGCAACGTATTTGTAGACGCTGGTCGCGATGTGACGATGGATTTCGGCGCTTCCATTTCCGGTTCAAATGTGATTGTCGATTCGGGAAGGACGATTTTGTTGGGTCTATTGAATGCAATCCATGTTTCGTTGGACGCTGGTAGCGACATCCTGGACGGCAATACTGTCGCATTCACCAATATCAGGGCCACGGATTTGCGGATGGTTGCAGGCGGAACAATTGGCACACCTGATTTGGGAAATCCGGCGGACGTAAACTTCAATGCGATTGAAATTGAAGTAGACAATGTCGCGGCGAGTGCCGGGACTGGCATCTACCTTTACGAAACCAACTTTTCGTTGACGGTCGATCATGTCGATGAGGTGACCATAACCGTTGTTGTATCGCAGGTGAACTTCAACAGCACAACCGCCCTGGTAAGTAGCAGCCAAACACTTGGTGCCCTGGATGACTTGGAAGCTGGCGGGCAAATCAAGGTAGACACGCTCGGTGGCACACTGACAGTGAACGATGGAACCGACGGCGATTCTGTTGGAGTCAGGTCGTCAGCTGGCGGAAACATTCTTCTTAAATCAGGCGGGTTGTCCAGCGATGTGGTGGTCAACGCGAATGTGGTTGGCACGACGGGACACATTACGGTCAGTGCCGGTGATGACATTGACTTGAATGCGAACGTGTCGACTGGTGGAGCCGGTTCGGTTTACCTGCTGGCAGCCAACGGGACGGTGGATGCGGTTGGACCGGAAGTGGACGGGATCAACGTCAACGGAACGATCACGACGGCGACGGGCGACATTCTGCTGGATTCAGCGCGTGACATCCGGATGACATCGGTGATCAGCAGCACGTCGGGTGATGTTGGTCTGGTGGCGACGCGGGATGTGTTGCAGAGCGCGAATGTAACGACCGGTGGCAGCGTTTTGGTTGCGGCTGGTCGTGATTTTACGATGGCCTCGGGAACTTCGATTGCCGGCGGCACGAACGTTCTGGTGGATTCGGAGGGAACGATCCGGCTGGGCTTGATCTCGGCGACGAATGTCTCGCTGGATGCAGTGACGGACATTCTGGACAACAACGGCGGCAGCGTGACGAACGTGCGGGCCACGAATCTGCGAATGGTGGCTGGCGGAACGATTGGAACAGCGGACTTGCCGAGC
>JAYVKA010000096.1:0-14880 GCA_043768885.1 Planctomycetota bacterium | reverse complement strand
TAGTTGTAGATATGACAGCCTTCTTCGCAGATCAGTTCGTCGCCAGGACTGCAATGCAAACGGACTGCGACCTGATTGGTCATCGTGCCCGAAGGCATGTACATCGCAGCTTCCTTGCCCAGCAAGTCCGCGATCTTCTCTTCCAGTTTCCGGACTGTCGGATCGATATAGATAACGTCGTCGCCAACCGGGGCCGCCGCCATCACCGCCCGCATTTCTGCGGTAGGCTGGGTCACTGTATCGCTGCGCAGATCAATCATCGGAGCTCCCATCAGAGTTTCGCAAACGCCGCCAGAACGGTATCCAGATGCTCGTCAGTCAACGCGGCAGACACTTGAACGCGAAGCCTGGCTTCGCCTTTGGGAACGACCGGAAAGCCAAACCCGATCACCATCACGCCCATTTCGAACAGCTTTTTCGATTTCCGAATCGCCTCGGCCTCATCGCCAATCATGATCGGAATTATGGCAGTGGGGCTGTCCGTTAAATCAAAACCCAATCCGGCCAGCCCTTTTCGCAATGTCGCAACATTCTTGTGCAAGCGGGCAACAATTTTGGGATCGTTCTGAACGACTTCAATCGCTTTTCGCGCGCTACAAGCGACCGTCGCCGGAAGCGCGTTCGAAAACAGGCTCGGCCGCGCTCGCTGCTCCAGCATTTCAATGGCCCGCGCCGAAGTCGCGATGTATCCGCCAGCCGCACCACCAAGTGCTTTTCCAAGCGTTCCAGTTATCACGTCGACCTGCCCCAGCACGCCAAAGTGTTCGGGCGTCCCGCGGCCGGTTTTCCCCAGGACGCCAATACCGTGCGAGTCATCCACGACCAGCATCGCGTCGTACTTTTTGCAAAGATCAACCAATTCGGGCAACTTGGCGACATCACCTTCCATACTAAAAACGCCGTCGGTCACGACCCAGCGGCAGGGGTGCGTACTGCATTCCTTGAGTTGCGATTCCAGCTGTTCCAGGTCACTGTGCCGGTAGACTTTCTTGGTCACAGATTTCGACATCAGCCGCATTCCGTCAATAATGCTGGCGTGATTCAGCTCATCGGACAGAATCGCGTCCTCCGGCGCAACCAGCGTGGGAAACAAGGCCTCATTGGCGTTCCAGCAACTGACCCACGTTAATGACGCTTCGGTGCCAACGAACTCGGCAATGGTCTTTTCAATCCGGCGATGACAATCCAGGGTTCCACAAATGAACCGGACCGATGCCGTGCCAGCGCCATAGTCATTCAAGCCCTGAATAGCGGCTTGGATTACTGCCGGATGATCTGCCAGCCCAAGATAATTGTTCGAGCACAGAACCAGAACTTCGCCGTGCCCTTCGATGCGAACAACAGGTCTCATCGGCGACTGCAAATTGTAAAACGGTTTGAGCTGTCCACTCGCCCGCAACTGGCCAATCGCATCGTCGCAACGGGTCAGAAACTGCTGGTTCGGCATCAGGCACCTTTCTTGGGAGAAGTGACACGAATTTTGAACTGGAGACCGCAGGCCGATCAGTCTGTTGGCATCTTCAAGACGACCTTGATCGCTTCACCCGACTGCATCATCTGAAATGCCGATTCGTACGCGGTCATCTCGATTGTGTGAGTGACAATCGGATCCAGATTCAATTGACCCGACAACAGCAGGTTTTCCATCTGATACCAGGTCTCGTACATTTTGCGACCGTTGATGCCGAGGATCGTGGCCCCTTTGAAAATAATGTCGTTTGCAAGATCGAGTGAGACTTCATTTCCAGGTATACCCAGCAAAGCCGCCCTGCCGCCATTCCTCATCGCTGCCAGACCATCCCGAAGGGCTTTGGGATGTCCACTCATTTCCAGCATCACATGGGCACCCGTTCCACCCGATGCTTTTCGAACCGCTTCGACCCAAGGCTTGTCGGCTGGAAACGCTTCGTCCGCTCCAAGTTCTTTCGCCAGTTTCAATCGGGCCGGATTTACATCGGTAACGAAAATTCGCCCGGCACCGGCAGCCTTGGCAACCGTAACCGCCATCAAACCGATAATTCCGACGCCAGTGATCAGCACAGACTTGCCGCTCACTCCGGCCGCCATGACCGTGTGAACAGCATTACCCAGCGGATCAAACACAGCCGCTATTTCGTCGCGGATTTTTGGGTGGACCGGCCATATGTTTTCTTCCGGGACCGAAACGAAAGTTGCAAAGCAACCGTTGCAATCAATCCCAAGAATTTCAACGGAAACACAAATGTGCGCGTTCCCGGTTCGACACTGTTCGCAAATGCCGCAACCAATATGCCCTTCGGCACTTACCCGCTGTCCCGGTTGGACTCGCGTGACCGCCGAACCGACCTTGGTAACGACTCCACAAAACTCGTGACCAGTTGTGATCCCAAGTTTGACCCGGCTTCGGCTCCACGCATCCCATTCGTAAATGTGCCGGTCCGTGCCGCAAACTCCTGCATGGGTAACCCGGACAAGAACATTACGGGGGCCGATTTTTGGAACTTCAATTGAAGGGCAAAAATCCAGTCCTGGTGCGTCCTTGAGCTTCCTCAACGCGGGCATCGTCGCGGGTAAAGTTGCTTCCATTTTGCTTTCAAAACCAATGAGTTCTTGACCGGGGCCAGTTGCCACGGGCAGTTCGAACAACCGCCCTCAGACATCCAATTGTGATCGATGGACCCACAACTGTAAAAGTACGTCTCGTGTCTGCTATACTGGAATCATATTCAATATACCGACGAACGCAAGCCAACCAGCAGATTCATGGAATCCACCCGTCGCCAAAAACTGGCTCAGGCAAATTCGCCCGACATCGAATCGCTCCATCATCACGTCTGCAATCGCATTCGCCAACTCCGCAGGGAACGTGGATGGACTCTGGATGCGTTGGCTTCGTTGAGCGGAGTCAGCCGCAGCATGCTCAGCCAGGTCGAGCGTGGGCAGGCCAACCCGACATTGGCAGTCACCTTTCGAATTGCATTGGCATTTGAGCTAACCCTGTCTGATCTTGTCTCTGGTGCATTCGCGCCTCGCGGCGTGGAGGTCATTCGCAGTGACGATCCTGCGTCGGTCTTTCGCGACGACGATGATTGCCGGATTCGGACGTTAAGCCCCCTGAACCTGGAAAAAGATGTCGAGTTCTATGAAGTCGAACTGCACCCCGGAAAAAGATTGAGCAGTGCAGCCCACTTCGATGGTACCCGGGAATTCATCACGTTGCACAGGGGCTCGCTGGAAATTACCAGCGGCGAGTTTTCGCAGACATTGCTCAAGGGGGACTCGGCCCAATATCGTGCCGATGTCGATCATTCCATCTTCAACCCCGGAAAAAACACGGCGGTGTTCTTCCTCGTCGATATTTACGCCAGCAACAAACTGTAACATTTAGTCACGCCCTGGTTTTCGGATAGGGTGAGTGGTCGAGGCCACGAGTCCTTGCGACGTTGCAATGAAAGGGACTCGTAGCCTCGTCCACTGCGTGGCAATGCGTCAGTCGGTGACTTGCGTCTCCAGAAACCGGGCCAGCCGATGAAAATCGCTTCCCGATTTGATAAAGCGAACGACGGTTACCAGCGTTTCCGGATTGATCAGTTTTTCAAATGGCTCGTAGTGCAATTCCAGCTGGCCGGAAACCGATACCATCACGCCATTCAGATTGCGCTCAGCCAAAGCCCGAAACGCACCGACCCCGAGCTGACTGCCCAGCATCACGTCAAACGCATGGGGTTTGGCACAGCGTGATTCATACCCCAGCTGCAAACCCTTGATCCGTCGTCGCTTGCCCATCCGTTTTTCGTAATGGGCCGAAACGTGCGCCGTGAAAATGTCGCAAAGGTTGACGTCGGAAATGGAAATATGCCCGTGGTCGTCACGCCGTACGCCTTCGAGGTATTTGGACGGGAGGAACTCGGCCAGCCCTTCCGCCAGTACGATGACACCGTACTCTTTGCCTTCCCGCTCGCGGGCGACCATCGTTTTTACGATTCGCTCGACGACCTTGTCGAGCACCATGATGCTGCGTGTTTTTCTCGTTCCGTCGGGAAGCGTCGTGACTTCTTCGTTGCGATATTCACCCTCGATGTCTTCGATGCTGATTACCAGGCTGCTCTCGCCGGCAATCGCCGCACCATAGGCCAGCCAACCAGCACTCCGCCCCATCGTTTCTGCGATGAAATAGCTTCGAGTCACTTCTGCGTCGTAGATCAGGTTTCGCAGTTCCTGGCCAAGGAAATCAACTGCCGTGAAAAAACCGAACGTGAAATCGATACCGTGATAGTCGTTGTCAATTGTCTTGGGCAAATGCACAACGGGAATTACTTTTCCCCGATGTTTTGATCGTTGCTGGAACAACTTGAACTTGTTGGCAGTTTTCAGGGTGTCATCGCCGCCTATCGAAATCAGAGCATCGACGTTGATGCTGCGCAGGCCGTCATAGACGTTTCCAAGCATTGCACTCTTCGTGTCGTTTTCGAGATCCTCGGGTTTCTCGACTAACTTGCCTGGATTGGTCCGGGCGGTGCCGATCATGATTCCCTGGGAGTTTCGGGTTCGGGCAAGGACCTTGTGAGTCAGGTGAAGGTAGTCTCGCCCCTCGATCATCGGCTTTTCTGGCGAAAAATCAATCAGCGATGAGTAGCCGTGTCGAATTCCAACGACTTGAACTCCTGCCCGAAGGAACGAAACGGCGGCGGCAGAAATCACCGCGTTCGCCGATGGCGCTGGTCCTCCAGCGAAAAGAATGGCAACCCGCTCAAATCGGATGTCAGGTCGTTTGGGTGAAGAAAGGGTATTGCTCATGGTCCCTGATCGAAATTGATCAACAGAGTACGAATCTGTTTTGCCGGTGCGAAATCAATATTCCTGATCGGGCTGCAATTGCTGCGGCAAAACACAAACGAAAAACGAATAGGCGCAGTCTATTTCATTCCGGTGTTTGCACAACAGCCATTTTGCGAGAACAAAAGACAACTCCCCCAAGGGCATTCCGTGCGCCGGAAAATGCCGGTTGGGGGCTACTCATTGCCTTTAGCCAAGAACCTATTCTCGCCCGTCCGGGACCGAAGGCTTTGCCAGTATCTCCAGTAACTCCACTTCAAAAACAACCGTTTGGCCAGGACCGATCATGGGTGGCCCTTCCGCACCCCAGGCTGTTTCGGCTGGAAGCACCATATCGCATTTCTCGCCGACTTTCATTCTCAGCAAACACTCTGTCATGCCGCGAACCACTCCGGAAACTGCAAACTCGGCTGGGTCACCGCCAACGGAAGTTTGAAAAACAGATCCGTCAACCAGTTTTCCGGTGTAATGAAGTTTCACAAAATTTTCGATGACCGGGCTGGCACCAGTTCCTGCCTGAACAACCCGATGGATCACTCCGCTCGGTAACGCGGCGATGCCATGTTGTTCCGAATACTGTTTTTGAAACGCCTGGCCTGCCGCCATGTTTTTCTCGATTTCCTGTTTGGCCATGGCAGTTCTGCGAGCATCGATCTGCTGGTTGAAGGCGTTGACCACGGCTGCACAATCTTCATCGCTCAGGGGCATCTCCTTGCCTTCAGCCGCCAGACGGATTCCCTGTATCAACGCCTCGACATCCAACGCAACTCCAACCGACTTGTACTGCGATACCAGGTCATAACCCATCACCAAACTGGCCTTGGCTTCCAGCGATTCCGCCTTGACCATCGGGATTTGCGCCGCCAGGGCACCCTGACCAGTTTCCTGGTTCTGTTGGGCAGACACGATTCCGCCGGTTGTCAAACAAATTGCAACCAGCGCCGTGATAAAACTGTTAATCATCTCTTCCTCTTCTTTGTCGTTTTGGAACCGTTCGCCGGTTCTGCAATTGGCCAGAAATTACAGGCCGAAACTTGTGGGCTGCACATGCATTGAACTCCGGGATTTCACCACAGAAATTTTCATCGCCCAATTCAAAAAGCCTATCCGGCGTTGGCGTTTTTCGCTACAGCAGATTGCTGGCAGTCGGAAATGTCGCGGCGTTATTCACCAGGCATGGTGCTGGCATAAAGAGCAAACGTCGCCAACCAATGGTCGCCTTCATAATGTCCACTGTTGACGTATTTCAAACCTGCCGCCAAATGCCCTTCGGCGCTGAACAATAATTGCATTCGCAACGGCTCGCCCTCAGGAAGTGATAAACCCACCGATCGCAAACACCAGGCCCGATGCAGATTCAGCCCCGCAAGATGAACCAGTTTGCCATCACTTGCATCGGATACCGGAACAGGCTGAATCGTTCCATCACCAAGTTGGCGATTCAGGTTCGGCAAAAAACCGGAAAGCCACGGCCGAAACTCTTCCGGTTTCAAAACGCGGCGCATCAAATCGCACTCGTTCCAACACGACGAGAAAAAATCCTGCCCGGACGGCTCGTAGTGGACTGGATAAGACTCATCAGCCAGATAGTACTCTCTGGATCGTGCAATTACCAGTTTTTCGAGTTCGCCCAATTTCCGTTGCCGGGCATAGTCCAAAATCTGCCCCATCGCAAATCCGGTATCCGGATGCTCACCGGTTCGAATCGGAAAGTTCAACAGTGGCAAATACGCTTCAATTCTTCCAACCAACACATCCTCCAACGGCCGCAGGTTCTCACGCCATTGTTTGAAATCCGGATCGTCCGACAACTCCAGCTCGATCGCCAACCGAAGAAACCAGGCCCACCCATACATCCGCTCAAAACTCTTTTGCTCGTCGCGCGCGAAAAACTCTCCTTCGCTTTTTAGATTGGACCCAGACAAATGCGTGTTGAGTGCTGCCCGAATTGCGACCGCTTCAGGCATGTCGGGAAAAAGTCTCAGCAACCGGACGAGCACCCAATGTCCGTGGACACTGCTGTGCCAGTCAAAACACCCGTAGAACGCCGGAAACATCGCGCGTGGAGCAACCAGTGAATCGGGACCGCTCAACACTACCGATGGCTTGTTCGGATATTCCTGATCAATGCCCTTCAGCACGAGCTTGGCCCAGCCAGATGCAACTTCAGCAGTCATCACAAAAGATTCCTGATCGTTCGCGTCCTGGGCAATTGAACGGCCGCAGTTCGCAACCAGGACCATCGCCAGAAATGACAAAATTGAAAAACGGACAAACATTTCTTCCTCCGGGAACGAGCTGATTTCCGAAAGCAATGATTGCAGTCAAAGGCGTCGGCGACTAGTGCAACGGCTCGGTTGAATTGACATCCAGGACGGGCACTCTTGCCCGTCAAAACAGAGTCGGCCAAGAGAGGCCAACCAGCCGATACAGCTTTGACAGGCGACTAGCCGCCAACAATCCGCTCAAGGCGACCGATTTGTGATCGCACGTTTTCCAGATCGGGATTGATATCCAATGCCAAACGAAATGACTCCAGCGACAGCACGACTTCGTCTTGTTCCAGATAACTGGTCGCCATGTACGACGCAGCAGGAAAATGGTAACGGTTCAGATAGAGAACTTCTTTTCGGGCCTCAATCGATGCGTCGTGGTCATGCAATCCGGCGAGAGAGTTGGCCTGCTGATTCCAGGCTTCGGCGAGGTCTGGTTCGGCGGCAACCAGCCAATTGGCCAGTTCCAATGCCTCTTCATGTTTGCCACAGCGATTCAGCCAGGCACTCCGTACCAGCGCTGATCGAAATTGTGGCGATCCCGCACGAAACCACAGTTGCCGAATTCCGTGATCGGCCAACAGCCTCACTCCGCGATCCGTGTCACTCAGCGCGCGACCAAGAATTTCATTGCTTTCGAACTCGCCACAAAACCCGATCGCCAGCGTTGCCGCGCGACGAATTGTCGAAGATCCCTGGCGAACCAGCTTTTCCAACGTGGCAATCGTGTAATTTTCGGATACACTTTCTACGAAGGCAGCCGAATTCTCTGTTGCGAGAAACCGGCAGTAGTGGCGACCAAGTTGCAAATTTTTGATGTCGTCCAGCGACATGGCGACGATTTCCGAATGGAGACCGGAGACAAGATGACAAGTAACTGCATGTTGAGTTTAATTGGAACCACTTGATTACTCAATGAACAGCGGGTCCAGGTTGTCTGGCAAATTTCTTTTGTGACGGCCTGTTCTGGAAAGATGTAACACTTGTGACGTTTGGGTGAGTCAGGAATGGCAGGCTGGTTTGTATCACTAATGATTGCGTCCGCGCTGTTAGCGCATGACAGCAGTCCGCCATTTGCAGAACAGCAACAGCCTGTTCCATGGCTAACCGGCAAGGATTTGGTCAAGGCATCCACGACTCCCTCGTTCTCCATTACATGGATGGAAGCTGAACTTGGTTCTGAACTGGAAATGGCCAGCCGCAACACAGGTATCGCCGTCTGGATCGACCGGCGGCTGGACCCGGGGCAAAAGATTTCATTTTCGCTCGAAAAAGTTTCCTTTGAGCAGTTCTTGTGGCGCGTCGCCGATCAATCCGCTGCAGGCGTCATCCGATTGGGAGACGTTTATTACATGGCTCCCCCCTCGACGATTGCGACAATCCAGCAGCGACTTGAAACACTGAAATTGCAAATCAGACAACTGGCCAGGAATTCAGAGTTGCGCCGGGGGATGCTGACACGAATTCATGTGAGAAGTGAATTACAAATTGAGCCTCGAGAACTGATTGGCAAGATTTTCGCGGATTGCAAAATACCGGAAGCTTCTTTGGCGACAATTCCGCATGATTTATGGTCTCCGGTTGACCTGCCGGAAATGGAGGCTCAGCAAGTCCTCTCGATTCTTTCCGCCGGATTTGATTTGGAGACCGTCATTTCCAGCGATTCAAAACCTGAATTCGCGAAATCCACCCAGCCCGAATCGACTGAATATCTTGTACCGGAAGAAGTCCTCGAACGTGTCTCGAATGACCAACTCGCATCAATGAACGGTATCGTTGTCAGCAAACGTGGGCGAGAGGTCACGATTTCCGGCAAGCCGGCAGCCATTTTTTCAGCCATGCGGGAATTGGCGATGTCAGACAGGAAAGGCATCTCATCAACCAGGCCCGGTTCACGTGAGGAATTTAGTTTGCACCAAAAGGCCAGTCGCGGGGATATCGCGGCAACGGTCGCGCAGAGCTTGGGTTTGCGACTGGTGTTTACCGATCGGGAGCGACGTGCACTGGTTGAAATCATCGAAATCAATGTTGACAAGGTTGCGGCAGAAGAAGTCCTTGACGCGTGTTTGAAGGGAAGCGGGTTGATCTACAGCATCTCCGGTGCGGACTTGAGAATCGAAACGGGTAAATAACAAAAAAGCTCCGCGGAATTCCCGGGAGCTTTTGAATTGTTTTTCTGGACGCCAGATTTGGATGGCTTTAGAATCCACCACCACCCAAACCGCCACCGCCACCGCCGAGTCCACCACCGCCGAGTCCACCAAGTCCACCTCCGGTGCCACCACCACCCAGGCCCGAAGCGTTTCCGGCGTTTCCGGCAATGTTGTAAGTGAAAACTTCCGTAACGGCTGTGAAAAGAGGATTTGCACTAATCATCACGTGCAATCGATCGGAAGTCGTCGCATGGCCAACGGACAGCGATGGGCCATCCGGCAACAGGGTAATCTGGGGCTGATAGCCAACATTTCCCGGCCGACGCAATCCACCAGGAAAATTGCCAACCAAATTTCCGTTTTCACCAACGAATTGGCCGGCACCTGAACCTCCACGTCGCGAACTGTTGTATTCTGAAAGTGCCGATCCAGAAACAGCTTCGTCCAACTGCTGCGCCAAAAGAACCCGATTGACGCCAATCTGCTCCTCAGTGATCCTTTCCAAACGCTGTTGTTCAATCGGCTTGACACGTCGACCATCCGCCAGACTGAACAAAATCAAGGCACCTTTTTCATCCACGGTCAACTGTTTAACATCACTGGCTTGCTTGTCGGAATTGTAATGCCCGTAAACTGTAACCGTTGCCCGGTCCCCAACTGTTTTTCCAGAAACACGCCGAATCACGGCACGGTAGTCGCCACTAAATCCGCGGGGCATGACATAGTACTCACGGGTCACGCCATTTTCCGACGCACCTTGAGAAAATGAATCGCCCATCAATATTCCACCTGCCAATGACCGGGGAATACTTCTAGAACAAATCGTTCCACCCGGTTCTTCAACCATCAGGTCCAGATCGGCGGTACCGGTCCACGAAACTTCAACAATGACGTCGCGATGCAGCGCGGAATCGAGCTCACGACGATATTCGGACAATTCTTCCAGACGACCAGCAGCCTGCAATTTCTCCTGTACTTCTGCAGCCGCCAGCAAGGCGCTGTCAAACACTTCAGGATGTTCCGGCCAGGCCTGGCACAAGATTCCGTTCGTCGCCCAGCGCAAACCGTCCAGATCACCAATCCGGGTCGCAGCACGAAGTCCAATCACATAGGGTTCCGGTGACGATTCATTGACCGCAACAATATCCCTGAGCAATTGCAATGCGCGACGTTCCATGGAATTGTTCGCAAGGTAGTTCGCCGCAATCAACGAGTCGGAAACCCTGCCGCTAAAGTCTGTAGCCGACATAACGGCTCGCTCAACATCTTCCCTGGAATTTCCATTGATTTGCATGGCCAAGGCAAGGGCTTCAAACATCCACGGTTGCGACTGATTGTTGCGAATTGCTGCCTGGATCAGTTCCGAGACCTCACTCGTTCGGCGAGATTCCATCATATCCCGAACCAGCTCGCGAACATCTGCCGGGTCCGCCTGGGTGGAAGAAAAATAATTGTTCCAGTTCGTGCCTTTGGTTGCAGTTGGAACTTTTTTGGACGGAAGCGAAGTTTCAACGGTTGGGCCGATGTCCTGGATGCAGAATGCTCCGCCACCCATGCCACCACCCATGCCACCCATACCACCACCCATGCCGCCCATGCCACCACCCATGCCACCACCCATGCCGCCGCCCATGCCGCCGCCCATGCCACCACCCATGCCGCCGCCCATCATGCCGCCGCCACGGTTCTGTCTTGGGGCAACCAGGTCACCAACATTGTAAATATTGACGACGAAAAATTCGGGGTCGTCTTCATTGTCCTTGGAGATGACTTCCAGAACCTCATTCCGAACGATGTAGGTGGCATTGTGCTTGGCCAACATGAACCGAAGAGCATTCTTCAACCGGATACCGGAAATGCTAAATGAAACGATTGTTTCTTCCGTCAGCTCATCATCGCTGGCATTTTCATTGAGCACCACGTTGATGCCGTATTTGGCTTTCAGTTCCACCATGACTTCCGAGAAAGGAACCTCCGGAAAGGTGAATTCTTCGCCGACCGGCTTGTCAAGCTGACGCAAGATATCTTCGTCAATCGCGTTGCCGGACAAGCGAACCGACTGATACTTGAATCGCTTGGCCTTGATTTCCTGCCAGAAATCAGCATCTGGAAATATCAGTGGCGGGTTTCCGGAAATTGAAATCAGCGACTCCTCGACATCGTACAGCGAAGCCAAAAAGACCTCCTGACGTCGACGGGTCAATTCGGTTTGCAGGTGAAATTGATTGGCTATCTTGGCCGATTCACTGGCGGCATTGGTCTCCTGGCTATTGGGGGCCAGCTCCAGAGCCAATTGCGCTTTGTCCACGGCGGCCGTGTAGTTGCCTTCGTACATCAAACTGGCGAACCGGTTCAAATGCCTCGAAATCTCTTCTTCCCTGGATTCCATCGCCTGCATTGCGGCCATGTGCTCCAAAGCACCGGCGCTAGCCTTTTGACGCATGGCTTCCGACGAATCGAATTCCATTTTGCGTTGACGTGATCGTTCCAATGCCGATTCCAGACGGCCACGCAACTCAACTCTTGCCGATGCATCAATGTCCATCGTTTGGTCCAGCACATCCAGCATCGACTTCAACCGGCTCACGGCACTCGCAGGATCATCCCGCAACTCCGCAGTAGCGCGAGTCAATTCGTATTGAACCTCTGCACGGGTGCGGCTGGTCCGACCACGAATGGTGTCCATTTCCGACTGAATCAATGTTCCTGATTCCGGTGAGCTTTCGCGAACCAGTTTCTGAATCTCGTCATCCTGGTTCACAGGGCCGATCAATTGCAAAGTTCCCTGGCCAGCGTCCTGGACAACTGGTTGTTCCTGGCCCTGAATGGGCGAACCGCTCAGAATCAGCGGGTCCTGTTCGGGAACCTTGCCTTCCTCACCATCCTGTGCCGCCTTCAGCAACAACTCGGCAGCTGTATTGCTGCTGTCATTCATCAAGGCTTCCTCCGCCAAAACGCGAGCCGACGAGGCGTTGCCCATCAAAAGGGCCTGGGTACCAAGCTGGGTCAAAGTATTGCTGCCAGATGCCATTACGCGAGCGGTTTCCCGCAATCCGCCGGAACCAAGAAGAGGCAGATTCATGCCTGTTCCCTTGCGTGCAACCTCGATCAGCTTTGGCAGAAATGCAAAGTCTTCATTGGACTGTTCGGCCGAAATCGGCCAGTTCATGGCCACGGTCTCGTCATTAATCGTTCCCGAAATCTTCAGCTCCCATGCACCACGTGAAGCCAGCGTTCCAACCAAAACAGTGTCGCGGTCGAATCGCAATGGTGGAACCTGACGAGGGAAAACCTCAGTCACTGCCACAGGCATATCCACCTTGTTTGGCCAAAACACCTGGCCATGCACCGTGTTGGCAAGATAAATCGCGCCCGAAGTAACCGCGTCAGCTGAATCACTGTCCAGGAAAACATTTCCGCCAGTCATATTGGCAATCGACGCCATCGACTCAACGTCACGCTCCGGTCCAATTGCATAGCAGGAGAAAGTAATGTGCCGATTGGCCAAACCCGAAACAAGCGTTGAAAAATTCTTGTCGTGAATCAATCCGGCACGGCTGACACCGTCACCAACATAAATCACGCTCAGGTTGCGATCATTCTGCGCTGCCCCGAACACGCCAGGAATTCCACGCAACATGCCGGCAACGTCGGTCGAGCCCAGTGGAACCCGGTCTTGCAAACGGGTAATTGCTGCCTGGGCCTCGGGTGATTGAGGCGCAACAAAAGCAGCACCTTCATTAACCGGAACAATCTCCAGGTCAATCGCGGCAATCCGTACACGATCGTCGCGATTCAGCGACTTCAGCAGTTCTTCAACAACCGAAATCGAATCGGACTGGTACAGCCCTGTTTGACTGGCGGACGTATCCACCAGAATCAGGATGTCGCTCGCAAGCGAATCCGGTTTTGCAATCTGCGGTAACAGACTGAGGGCGAAACTGGTCTGGCCAGTCGTCGCGGAATCGTACGTGGCCAATCGCGTCAGTTCACCTGATGCGTCTGTATCGTTGGGTCCAGCCTGGCAATTTACCGCCAGCACCAATCCCAAAAATGCCACTGTTGTCGAATGGAAAATCTTGCCAACTGATTTCATGGCCAATTGCTCCACAGCTTGCCTCATCGAGTCTGCCTTCACATTTGGCTCTCACCAACATGAACGCTGTATAAGTCGTTTCTAATGTCCCCAAAATCCGACTTTGCCGAATTCTGGAAGACTCCCATGCTTCCATGGTATTTTGGACCGACTGTTTCCGCTACACAAAAACGGCAATTTGCGGATTTCCTGGCGGTTTTTCCGCCAATACTATTGAATTCCGAAACTGCCCTCAGCCAGTAACCCGGTGTGTTACAAAGCAACTAGCGGGCCCAAACAGACGATCAGGTGGTCTTATCGGCTGACTTGGACAGCTTCTCCCTGCAAGAAAGCCCTAAATTCGCGGGTCTTTCAGATGCCCAAGCTATATTCAAGGTATCGAAAAAAAATTGCCTGACCAGCCAATCCGGCTCTTTCCGCAGTGCCCCTATGATGCATTTAGATTCGCGCAAAATCGTACATGCGCCGGATAATGCCTGGAAATGGAGCTCAAAAAAAGCCCCCAATCGGATGTTTTTGCCGATTCCTGCCAATCCCAAAAATCGTCAAAATAATAACTGGACAGTCCCGGAAAAGTCCGTTGTGGGGCAGACTTCCGGTCTACCGCCAGCTAATCGGCAACTGCAAGGCACGGGAAATCGAGGGCTTCACCACTTCAATGACCACCATTTTCCACCAGCGGATCGCTGAGCGGGAAACATCAAACATCGTTTCGCCGCTGCTTTGAATCAAATCAAATTCAACGAAACCGGGCACCAAAACGCGAAGCGTCAATTGAACTTGATTTGACACCGATCGAAAGACTTCGTCAGTCTTTACAATTCCGATTTCCGGACTTGATGGAACATCCATGGACTTCAAAACAACTCCCCATCGATCACAGTCCTGGTAGTAGGTCCAGTACGAATCTGGCGAATCACAGAAATAAAGCGAAAGTTGCTTTGCCGCCGACCTGGCCCGCTCAACGACTTTATTCAGACCGAATTTCCCAAACCGGGAAAAAGCATTCTGCAATTTGACTTTGGAGACCGGTGCAGACTGACAGTCTTGGGGATGAACCAGTTTGACTACCGACATAAACGTCCATTCGTTAACACTCGTCGATGTTGCCTGAACAAATTCGCTAATCGAAAGCAATGCCTCGTGGACCGACTCGGCAATGCAGGAGACTACCGGAACAATCCGGACAAGCGGTTCGGTTGAAATGGGATCTTCAAGGATCGACTTCCCGACTGGGCTGTTTGTGCTGGCAGCTGGCAATTCAAAAACAAATAATACTCCGCGCAGTTGTTCCCGACGGTTCACCGCCGGCACGTCGCAAGGCCGTGAAGTTTCCGATCGAAAATCGAACTGGCATGGGACCGGCTGGTTAAACCCATTTTCTTCGAGGGCTGGAATTTCCGGAATGGAAATCCCTGAATGCATCAACAACCATGCCAAAACATTGATCAGAAATTGGTTCACGAAATGGGCTCCTTGCCTGTTCGTTTGACCACGGGCAGACGGGTCAAACACTACATTCAATTTGGAAGTGACACTGGCG
>JAYVKA010000095.1:0-5414 GCA_043768885.1 Planctomycetota bacterium | reverse complement strand
TTCCAGTTTGAGGCAAATTCTACGCCGGTCAAGCACGAAAATGACGCAGAATCCACATCCATTTCATCGGCAAAACACCCTTGCCCGTTCGAGACCGATCCGGCGAAATCGCTGACGGCAGCTTCGGCTCCTGTGAATGCCCTTTAGGGAGCCAGTATCCACATAGCAGGGGGTGGCCAAGTGCATTCACTTTGGAAAACCATGGTGACACCTGGCAATTTAGGCGACCGGAATGTCTTTCCGGCAATAGATCATCAGTCCCGCAAGCCAGGTCAAAGACCCAAAACCAGCCAACACCGCCATCTCAAGAACGGGCCAAGCCGTGTTTCGGACTATATCCACCGGCCTGTAATAGTGCAGAAGCCCGATGAAATTGAATCGCTCGACGAGCGGGATAAATGGTTCCAGAAAATTGAGTGTCGCCGACAGGAAGGCGATTGAAACAACAATTGCAATTGCCTTTCCACGCCGGTTGCTTAAACAGGAAATCACGGAAGTCATACCGCCAACCGCAACATGCAACGCAAACAGGTTGAAAGAAATCGCCACGAACTTCGACAACCGAATTTCCTCGGCGACGGGAAAGATTGCGGTTCCAATCGTAACGCCAGCGAGGGGACTCATTGCCAACAGCAATGCCGAAAATAGCCAAATCGACGTCGTACTGAAGTAGACCGTCCGTCTGCGCACCGGCAGTGACAGCAATAGATCAGCCGTCCCCTGTTCTTCTTCGCGGATCGTAACGCGGGTGATGATTGCGATGACCGATCCCCACCCGGCAAACAGCACGATCAAATGCGTGAAGCTGACTGCGTACAAAATGCTGGGCGAAATCTCACCCGACATCTTGACGCCCAGACTGACTTCGAAAATCCGCTTGAGAAAATCAAACCTGGAAAGAAATTCGAACAGTTCCGTGCCGAGATTCTGCATGGCCCAGACAAACAACAGCACGAACCCGGCAGTTCCGATCGATGCCATGATCAAGAGTGTCGCGGAATCCCTCAGCGTTTTGGTGAAGATGGCAAGGTTCATTGATTGCCATCCTTTCCGGTCATGGAGTGACCGGAATAGTACGCCATGAACAAATCTTCCAGTCCCGGTCGTTCGATAATCACGTCATCCACGGAGTACGTGGACAGCCACTTCAGCAAATCTGAAACTGTTCCGCCCCAGGTTCCGGTGAATCGGTTTCCATCCTGCTTTTGCAACAGCATTTCCGCCGGGAGCTGCGAGGGGTTCGGAGCGTGTCCGAACGAAAATTGCACTTCGACTCGCCGCAACGCCCGCTGTTTCAAGACGCCAATACTCTCCTGCTCGATGACATGGCCATCACGCAAAATCACAACGTCGTCGCAAAGCTCTTCGACTTCGCTCAACGTATGACTGGAAAAGAGAACCGTTCGTTGCTCGGCAATTACCTGCTGAAGTTCCTGAAACAGGGCCTTCCGAACCAGCGGATCGAGCCCATTGGTCGGCTCGTCCAAAACCAGCAGTTTTGGCCGGTGCATCATCGCCTGGATCAATCCGAGTTTTTGTTTCATCCCGCTGGAATATTTCCGCACTGTTCGCGACAAATCCAGATCAAACCGGTCAGCCAGCCGGTCAATCTCGCCACGACAATTCCGTCTGCGGGCGTTGGCAAAAAAGTTCAACGTCGCCCGGCCGGTCATGCTCGTGTAGAAGCGAACTTCGCCTGGCAAATAACCAACTTCCGATCGCAGTTCGTGTCCAAACTCCCGGGCCGGTTTTCCGAGAATCGAAGCAACTCCAGCCGATGCACGAATCAGGCCCATCAAAATCCGGATCGTCGTCGTTTTTCCCGCGCCGTTCGGGCCCAGGAACCCGGTCAATCTTCCCGGCGAGACCCCGATGTCGATTCCGTGCAGTACCTCAGTCGGGCCGTACGACTTTCTCACTTGCCGGATTTCAATTGGATTCATAAACGCAACCAGCGAACTTCGGACTATCGTGAAAAACTCCAAGAACCAGCCAACTCACGAATCTCCGGTGCATCGAGAGCTTCGACAACTCTCCAGACGTGTGAATAATCTTCACCATCGTTGTGTGCTCCAGGCACTGCAACCGTTCGGGCACCACGGGCGACTGCTGCCTTGCTGCCGACTGGGCTGTCTTCGAATACCAGCATCCGTTCCGCATCGACTCCCAAACGTCCGGCAGCGGTCAGATAAATTTCCGGATGAGGTTTGCCCTGTGACACCATGTCACCGGTGACGATATGCCGAAAGCGTTTTTCGAGTTCAAAGTGCGATAATGCGCGGCTGGCCAGACGGCTGGGGCTGCTCGTTGCAACGGCCAATGGAATCCCATGACCATCGGCCGTATCCAGCAACCAGTCCAGTCCCTGCAATTTTGCGATCCGGTCAGGCAACAACCGCAACCAAATTTCGTCGGATTCCTTTTGCAATTGCTCAATCGACTCACTCAGCCCCAGAAAATTCCGCATTTCAGAAAAAGCGGCGTGGGCTGTGCGACCCATCATTCGCCGCTTGAGTTCCAGCGTAAACTCGAAACCCCTCCGACTCAGCAGTTCCTGGCCCGACGTGTCGTAGATGTCCTCGGTGTTAAACATCAGCCCGTCCATGTCCAGCACAATGGCCGCCGGTTTCCCGAGTTCGTCAGGTTGTGATTCAGTATTCATTTACGGTTTTGACAAGCGAATGCAGACTTTTTCCAGAAATCGAATAGGTATAGCCTCTGGCAATTCTCCACGCCCTGCCGATTACCCCCGATTCTGGCATAACTGGCAAGTTGCAGAGACGTTAAACTGTACATCCAATCGAAACGTAAATACACGGACGGTTCGCAGGGCCCGCAGGGTTACAGTTGCAAAACAGGGAAACTACAGCGAAATGCCGACGAAATAATGTCGTTTGAACGTACTGAACATCAAACTACTCAAAGCCAGCAGGACGCGATCAATCGCAGCCTGGACGGCACGACTCCGCCCGCACAGATCGAAGGCTACCTGTTGCAAGCCTATCTGGGCAGCGGTGCATTCGGCCAGGTTTGGTCGGCCGTCGATCGCACAACTGGCAAAAAGGTTGCGATCAAATTTTACAATCGCCGCAGTGTCGGAGACATCGAACCTCTCGCCCGCGAAGTGCAAAAGCTGGTCGTGCTGTCCGCCGATCGGCACGTTGTGCAGTTGCTGGACGTAGGCTGGGAAGCCGACCCGCCCTACTTCGTGATGGAATTTCTGCCGCGTGGTTCTCTGGAAGATCTGCTTCGAAGCCAGGAAAAAATCCCGGTCCATCAGGCGTTGGATCTCTGCGAAGAAGTCGCGGTTGGACTCATGCATCTGCATGGCAAAGGCGTGCTGCATTGCGACCTGAAACCAGGCAACGTGCTCCTGGACAACGATGGAAAGCCTCGCCTCGCGGATTTTGGTCAATCGCGATTGAGTGACGAAGCGACTCCGTCCCTCGGCACGCTTTTTTATATGGCACCGGAACAAGCTGACCTCGACGCAACTCCTGATGCCCGATGGGACGTGTATGCACTTGGTGCATTGCTGTATGTAATGCTGACCGGCAAGCCGCCATATTTCGACCACACAATCAACACCGAAATCGAAGCCTCAGGCGACATCCGAAGCCGACTGTCTGCTTACAGAAAATCGATCAGCGCTGCCGGACCACCCCGACGCCATCGAAGTGTGTCGGGCGTTGATCGCATGCTCGCCGAAATTATCGACCGTTGTATCGCGATCGATCCGCGGAAAAGATATTCCAGTGTCCAGAGCGCGTTGCTCGCCCTTCGGCAACGAAGCGAAACCATCGCGCGCCGTCCACTTGTGCTTCTGGGACTGGTCGGTCCGTTGCTTTTGTTCGGCGTTATCGCGTTGTTTGGATGGACCGCCTATCGCCAGGCCGTCAACGACACGGACCAGGCAATCACACAAAAAGCGATGCAATCCAACAAGTTCGCCGCGCAGCTGGCCGCTCGTTCTGCCGCCGAACAAATGGACGAGTATTTTCGGGCCGTCGAACAATTGGCCTCCGATCGCGATTTCCTGGTCGATTTGGAAAAGGTTTTTGCAAACGAATCGCTTAACGAACTCCGGTTGAAGCTGTCCAATCCTGCGAAAAACATGGCTCCCGATCTCGACTCCGACCGCCAGGAATTCCGCAATCATTCGGTTCGAACGGCTCTTCAGTTTCATTTGCGGAAGCGAATGGCCGAGCAGCCGATTGGGCACGTAGACAGCTGGTGGGTCTACGATCTTTACGGCAATCAGCTCGCCGGTGTGTTTGCCGAAAGCAAAGATCCAAACAAACCGGTGAAAATCACGATCGGCCTGAATTACAGTTGGCGAACCTACTTTTCCGGACTGGAAAAGGATCTCGATGAAGCGGTCCCGGGCGGCCCGCACAGATATCATGTCGATCCCAACCCGGAAAAGCGGCAGTTCATCACTCGACCCAATCTGAGCGCTGTATTCAAGAGCGAGGCAACCGGCATTTGGAAAGTCGCTTTTTCGACTCCCATTCGAAAAGAAGGAAAAATTGTCGGCATCGCTGGATTGACAGTCGAAATGGGGAGCTTTGTCAAATTCGACCCCGGCGCTAACCAGTACGCGATGATGTACGACAGCCGGCCTGGGGCCCATACCGGAATTATTCTGGAGCATCCAATCCTGGCGGAACAAAGAAAAATCGGAAACCGGGTTCCGACGGAGTTGATCGAATGCCGCCTGGATTCGCCTCCCACCGACGGCAAGCAGTTCCTCGATCCGATGGGAAATACTTCGCTTGGGACGGCTTTCAACCAGCCTTCGATCGCTTCCGCAGCCAAGGTCGCAATCACCGAATACTCAACCGATCCATCTGGCAAGAAAATTGAATCCAGCCATGATTCAGGATTGCGAATCGTCGTGCTGGAAGACTATGAGACCGTCATCGAACCGGCCCACGCTCTGGGGCAGCGGTTGTCCTGGTTGGGAGCAATGGCTGCAACGTTTCTCGTTATTGTTTCCCTCATCATGTGGTATCTGGTAGTTCGGCTGCTTCGTGGCACCCGCCAACAGCTCTCACGTACGTTTACTGCCTGGGGAAACACTACTCCCATAACGGCAGACGGAGCAATCGATGTTGCCCTGGAAACTCGCACAGGCAATTCGGCGAATCCAAAAACGTCCCGTGGTTCCAATGATACGGTGATGGAGCAACGGGACAAAAACAAAAAGAAATAGAACTTCAATATCAGTTTGGAAAACATGACTCAAACGCTGAATGGAAAATCCGTTGCCCGCATGATCGATCATGCCCTGCTGCATCCCACGATGACCGACGCCGAGATCGTGGCCGGTTGTCAACTGGCCCGCAAACTGAATTTGCGCACTGTTTGCGTCAAACCATACGCGATTCCGCTGGCAGTCGAGGAATTGCAGG
>JAYVKA010000094.1:0-5605 GCA_043768885.1 Planctomycetota bacterium | reverse complement strand
CACGTTTGGGGGCAGCGTCCCACAATCCTGTGAATGTGATGAACGCATGAACGCACATCCCGCCGCCGGCAAACAAAACGACGTCATCCCCCTGGGTTCTGTCGTCCGGGTTCGGAACGGGAACAGCCGTGTAGGTTTTCCCGCCATCCTTGGACCAGAAACTGAAATCCGGCTCTTCCGATTCCGGATAACCCCGCATCAGGCTCCCCGCGACGATGTTGTCTATATTGACCGGATTAATCGCGATGGAGACTTCGACCGCCGTAGCCGCCGATTCGGGCGACACTGGAGAAACCACCTGTTGGCTGCATGCAATCGAATAGACGACTGTATTCAACAAAACAAATACAGCCGCGCTCAGCCCAAAGGAAAGGGACTTGCGTAACTCATAACACTTGTTTCCGCACATGAATCTCTCCGATGTCCGCCAGTTTGAAGTACAAATCGCCTGCTCGGGATTTTACCCAACGATCCAAACCAATGCAGCCACCACCCCGACAGGCGTTTTTTCGCGCCTGTGCAATAGGCACTTTCCGGAGTATCAATTTGGCAACGGATCAGATTTTGAAGAATCGCCCGTATCTGCTGGTTTCAACTCAATTAACAAGCTGTCAAATTCAGGGCGCTGACGAAGTGCGTTCAGTTCAGGGGCCTCCCTGAGTCTTGCTTTGCCCTTCGATGTTGAAAATTCGCCGAGATCACGACATCGATTCAATAATTCGATTGCGCGCAAGGCGAACTGATTCTCCTTTTCTTCCAAATCGGTTTTTTCTGCGGCGATCGAACAGACACAGGCAACCTGAAACAGGACACTGGAATCGTCCGGATGTCGCTGAAGCAATCGCTCGCCACCTTCAACGGCCTTGTCGGGTTGAATGTTGGCCTGGCACTTCAGTTTCATCTGCGTGTAGACCAGTTCTTGCGTACCATCATCCAAGGCGATGGCCTTGTCCGCGAATTCGACCGCTTCGGCGTGCCGCTCCATTCTGGAATCGACCCGTAATCTTCCCGCATAAACGTTGCGAAGATACTTCCTTGCCAAACCGAGCTGCGGATTCTTTTCAAGAAGTTTCGTGAGAATTGACTCCGCGCGCTGATAACATGGAATCGAGTCTTCCGTCCGCCCGATGTCATACAGGTAATTGCCAAGATTGCATTGGCTGCCGGCAAGGTCGATCGAGTATTCGTTCAGTTCGGGGTGGTCTGAGAAAAGTTTCTCGCGAATGGCCAGGGCTATGTTGAGGTGCTGGATGGCTTCGTCACTCTCGCCCTGATTCATGAAAAACAGGCCCAGGGCATTTTCTGTCATCGCCAACTGTTGCTGGTAGTCGATTACTTCCGGGCGTTCACGCACAATCTTTGTCAAAATTTCCGCAGCCAGCCGATACGACTCAAGTGCATCTGGCGACCGATTTAATTTGACAAACGACAGCCCTTTTCTGAGATGCAATTCTGCGACCTCGGACTGAAAAATGGCAGAATCAGGAAATCTCCTGACCAGCTGCTCGCCGATTTTCAACCCTCGTTCGTTGAATGCAAGCGCAGACTCCCACTTTTTTTGATCGAAATCCACGGACGCACGGGAACCATAACAACTCGCCAGGCTGTTACTGTATTTCGAAATGACCGGAAAGTTGTCAACCAGAATTTCAAGTACTTCAATCGAGCGATCCAGATGATATTCCGCTTGTTCGAATTCATGTAGCTGGCGAAACAAACCGCCAATATTTTTGTGAAAAAGACCAAGGTCAAAACCGACTATCGACCACTCGGGAGACTGTTGCCGGATACTTTCGACAATATCAATCGCAGTTTTGTATTTCTCAATGGCCTGGTTCAGTTCACCAATCACCTTTAGCTGGTTGGCCCACGAATTCAAAATCTTCGCCAGTCGAATTTGTCTTGATTGATCATCCGGGTTGTTTGTGACATCGAGTTGGCACAAGGCAAAAGCGCTGCTGACCTGCCGGATCGCTTCATCGGGGCGTTCCAGTTCGTAATTGACGACTCCCAGGGTATGGTGCGTTTCAGACAGTGTCACCACAAAATCCGGTTGATCAATCATCTTGTCGCGGATGGTCAACATCGTTCGCAATGCAGCACTGACAAGTTGCTCGGCCCGAATCAGATTGTCCTCATCCAGTTCCAGCCGACCAAGGTCAAGCTGTGTGCGGGCGGACTCGAATTGCCAAACCACTTCCCTGGGGAATTCGGCAGTTTGTTTTTCCCAAATCGATAGGGCCTCCTGATACTCCTGCCTTGCCTTTTCGCTGTCACCCAGAATTTTTGTAATCAGGGCATGCCTGACCAATCCATCAGCCCGAATGGCACGGCTGCTTTTTGTAGAAACATGCACATCGGAAAAATCCGCAAAACGCTGGCCTATTTCCTCCAGAAATCGCCGGTCACTCGGCGACAACTCCGTTTGGCCAGCAAACTGGGCAGTGACAACTTCGTCAGTCAGACTTCGCAGCGCGGCCAGTGTTCTGTCGTTCGCCTCGCTGACTTCTTGACGTGCTTTTCGTTCCGACTCCAGTGCAATTGACTTCTCATCTCTCTCGCGTAGTGCAATCGAAAGCGCATACGATGTCGCCACGATCGCGACAATCAGCGTTGTCAATGCCAGAGTCACAGCACCAACTGTCGTCCGGTTTCGCAAAACGAATTTTCGGAATTTGTATCGAATCGACGGCGGCCCCGCTTCGACGGCTTCGAAATTCAGAAAGCGGCCGATGTCGGCTGACAGATCTCCCACCGACTGGTAACGCCGATTCCGTTCTTTGGCCAAAGCCTTCATCACGACCCAGTCCAGGTCGCCAGACAACAAGCGGGTCAACTGTCGTGGTTCCAGTTTTCTGTGCGCTGCGATACTGGCCAGTTCACCCGACGAGGAAATTTTCGTGCTCGGTTTTTGCGGTTCGACCTCGCGAATCATCCGCAGCATCTCGTCAAACGCTGCACTGCGAAGTTCCTGGCGAGTGAATGGCGGACCGCCTGTCAACAGTTCGTATAAAATCACACCCAGCGCATAAACGTCGGCGCGAGTGTCAATGTCGAGGTTGTTCAGTTCAGCTTGCTCTGGAGCCATGTATTCAATCGTGCCAACGATCGAGCCGACTTCGGTGTAAACCGTATCCTCCGACAGCCGAAAACCAACCGCCTTGGCGACTCCAAAATCAATCACCTTCGGAATCGGCTGGCCGTCGTACAGAGCGATCAGAATGTTCGACGGTTTCAGGTCGCGGTGGATGATTCCTTTTTGATGGGCGTGCTGAACCGCCGCACAAACCGGGATGAACAATTGCAGGCGTTCTTTGGGAGAGAGATTTTCCCGGTCGCAGTAGTCACTGATCGGAATCCCCTTGACCAGTTCCATCACGAAATACGGGCGGCCATCGTCGGTCGTTCCCGCGTCCAGGATTTTTGCGATCCCCGGGTGATCCATCATCGCCAATGCGTGGCGTTCCTGTTCGAACCGGGCCAGGATGTTTCGCGAGTTGTCACCGGGCCTAAGAATTTTCAGCGCGACCTGCCGCTTGACTGGCACCGACTGCTTGGCGACATAAACGACACCCATGCCCCCTTCGCCCAGCAGTTGCTGGATCTGGTAAGGCCCGATGAGGGTCCCTGGTTTGATCTGGCCCTGGATCAGGTTGATGGGGGGCGGCGGAACATCCGAATCGACTTCCGTTTTTCCCGGCTCCGCAATCTCACCGGCCAGCTTTTCGAACAGCCTTGCCGGCCGCTCAACGACATCGCCCGACGCCGCCTGGGCTTCCAGCAATTTGTCGATTCGATAACGCAGCAGCAAATCACCCTGGCAAACCGCATCGAGAAACGTATGCCGCAGCTTTGCCTCGTCGATTTGCGATGCCGCAGTGAAAATTTCCCGTTCGTTCATAAGCTACCGATTCCGAACCTGCGTGACGTACCGACAGCACCCCAATTGAATTGCGCATTCTAATGCAGCGAAGCGCAGAAAATTCCGGAAATTTTCCTGCTTTTATTTTCCTGCCTCCATCTTCCTACCTTCCCTTCCCCCGATTCCGGCTCAAAAAATCAGGTAGGAAAATGGAGGTAGGAAGATAAATCGGAAGTCGATCCGGGATGGACTACATCGCCGAGCTGCTGTCCGATTGCATCATGCGGGCGGCGAGGAATGCCTTGGCATAGGCCCACCAGGAATCGGCTGTGCGGGGCGAAATGTCGAGCATTTTCGCCGCTTCGTCTCCCGTCAGCCCGATGAAAAATCGCAGCTTCACCAGCTCCGCGACCTTTGGGTCCTCGGCTTCCAGGCTATCGAGTGATTCGTTCAGCTCCAGCAGTTGATCGATTTCCTGGTTTTCGGCCAGTGCCACATCGTCCAACTCCATCCGCTTGCGCTCAACGCCGCGTTTCAGCGTTTGTTTCTTGCGGGCCCGGTCGATCAGAATTCGCCGCATCGCTTCGGCCGCAGCGCGAAAGAAATGCACGCGACTTTCCCAACGCGCCTCGTCCCCTGCTCCAACCAGCCGCATGAACGCTTCGTGAACCAGGCCGGTCGCGCTGAGCGTTTGCCCCGCCGCCTCGTGGGCCATTTTGCGGTTGGCCAAACGCCTGAGTTCTTCGTAGACCAGCGGCAGCAACTGGGCAGCATTTTGCCGGTTGCCGTCTCCAATTTCATTCAGAATTTGAGTGACTTCATTCATATCGCGACATTATCGCACGGCAAATCCCGGTTTTACAACTTGCTTGCCTGAATTTTCGCAACAGTTTCTGACAAACCCAAAAAAAACGGTGCTCGAACTGCGCCCGCCCTCCCCCTTTTACGCAGTTATTGGCGTAGTCGTCGATGGGAAACGATTCCTCCGGCAAATTTTGCAAACCAACTCAGCTATTCAAGGAGCAACCAATGTCTGCATCCATCAAATCGTTCGTCCTTTTGGGATTTCTGCTCACGGTATGTGCAACCCCGCAATCGGCCAGTGCCCAAAGGTATCTGTCCGAGTTCGTCGGCAATACGCGAGTTGTGTCAGGGCCAGCGACGAACTTCAACCTGGATTCCAACCTGGAATTTATTGAACAGGCCAATCGCCGGGTCGAGGGATTCTTTTCTTATGTCGAGCAAGGCGACCTGCTCGGGCCACAAGTCCTCGCGGCCCAGGGGACGTTGGCGGCCAGCGGCAACTGCAATGTCAAGATGGTCGCCAATTCGGTTTCCGGAAACCTGAAACTGGTCGAGCAAACTTTTGATACAAACTCGTTTGGGCTGTTTGGACGAGTCACAATCACTCAATCGGGAAATGGCGGGGTTCTGCGGGCTGGAAAGAGCATTGGAAACCTCGCCGTCGTGCCGGGTCATTTTCTGGCCGGGAACGGAGTTTTCTCCACCCGGCCTATTGGCGTTTCCGCTGTCTTTTGGGCTTTTCGAGCCTTTCCCTGAATTCCCGGAACGTCTTCTGCGCTCTGGGGCTGGCAATTGCGCAATTCAATGCGGTGAAGCCACGCTTCCACTCTGATCTTCCCTTTCCAAACAGGAGCCTATCCAGATGAACACCAAACGCTCCCCCAAACGCCGCCGTCAACCACTGCAAAATTCAACCGTCGAGTTTGACCGCCTGGAACC
>JAYVKA010000093.1:0-5850 GCA_043768885.1 Planctomycetota bacterium | reverse complement strand
ATCGCTGGGCAGCTACGATCTGAATAACTTGCCCGATACCGATACACTTCACTGCCCGACGGGTCCAATCCGCGAGGCAGAAGAGTTGGTGGCGGACGCCTACGGGGTTGATCGCAGCTTTCTGATGGTCGGCGGCTCAAGCCTTGGGAATATGGCGGCGGTCATGTCGGTTGCTGGTCCTGGCGATACCGTCTTGGTGCAACGCAATGCGCATAAATCCGTGGTCGCAGGCATCATTCATACCGGAGCAATTCCCGTGTGGATAATGCCCGAATGGGATGGGAGGTTTGGCATCAGTCATGGATTGTCCGTGACGGAAGTCGAAAATACCGTCGCCCACCATCCCAAAGCCAAGGCGCTGATTGCGCTCAATCCGACCTACTTCGGAGTCGTACCGGACATCACGTCGATCGCAGCCATTTGCAAAACAGCTGACATCGCGTTGATTGCTGATGAAGCTCATGGTCCCCATTTTCGCTTCGGCGAGGATTATCCGGTCGCGGCCGAAAACGCTGGTGCCGACATCGTTGTGCAATCGACGCACAAGATTCTTTCCGGCCTGAGTCAGGCGGCCGTCTTGCACATTTGCAGTAACAAAATTGACCATTCCCGGGTGCAAGCCGCACTGCAAGCCCTGCAGACCACCAGCCCCAACTTTGCGATCATGGCTTCGATTGATCTCGCACGCCGCCAAATGATGCAAGAGGGGCGATCGCGACTTGCGGGGATACTCGAACTGGCTAACGTGGCCCGAGCCAGAATCAACGAGATACCTGGACTGCTGGCTATGGACTCAGACCACGCAATGGGCGCGGGGTCAGGTTTCTTTGGACTCGACAGCACGAAATTGCTGATCGACACCACCCGGTCCGGCTGGTCTGGAGCTGACGCACAACGATTTCTCAATCGTGAGTTTGGTGTCCAGCCGGAACTCTCTGGCCCTGGATATTTGCTTTGCATCTTGACCCTGGGCAGTATCCAGGCAGACGTCGATCATTTGGTGGCAGGATTACAGGCGATGGTTTCCGCCCAGCCGCCGTATTGCGAGGACTTTGGCGGATTGAACGAACTGGCCAGTCGAGTCGCCGGGCGCTTGCCCGATGCAGTGATGTCACCACGCAATGCATTCTATTCCAGGCACCTTACGATCCCGTTTTCGCAGGCGTTGAATCGCATCTCGGGAGAAATCATCACCCCCTATCCGCCAGGCATTCCAGTTTTGATGCCGGGCGAACGATTCAATCAGGACACGATCCAGCTGTTGTCAGCGGTTCGGCGTTCTCAATGTCCCATCAGCGCAGTCGATCCGAGCCTCGAAACAGTCCGGGTTGTTGATTGATACCGCTGGTGGGAATACCTAACCTCGGTGTTCACTTGTCCCGCATCGAATTGTTTGTGTAGGCGGAGCTTCGCCTTCTTTCGATAGCGATCTACATCCGACCCTTCCCGGGACCTTTTTTCCAATTCTTGATTTTCTTCTGCGCTTTGCCCCCATCGTTCGCGCAATTGAAGGTGAGGCACCCAGATCCTTGGAAAATAGACTCAAAACCCCACAAGCCAGGTGAAATCATGAAAGTTGTCAAGCCAACCATCAAAACGATGTTTCAACGCGGAAAATTCAAGTTAATCGGAGGGCTGGTCGCGTTGCCCTGGTGCGGAATGCTGGCCTCCGACGCTTGCGCGCAAACGGAATGGACGGCCAACAGCGGTTCTTTTCACAGTTCGTTCAACTGGGATAATGGCGTTCCGAATTCGTCGAAACTTGCGATTTTTGGCGACAGTGGCGGGGCGGTCTCATTCGCGGCGCCAGCATTTTCACGGGGTTTCACGCTTCGAGACAACAATTTCGGAGGATTCGAACAGTTCTTCACTTTCAACCTGAACAATCAAACCTATGACGCCCGAGGAGCGACGTCCCGAATCACCACTGCCGGCGTGTTGAATGATTCGTCGCTGGTGGTGTCCAACGGAACGATGTTGACCGACCTGTTTCTGGTTGGCGACGGAGTCGCGAACCGGGCCGTGCTCAGTGTCAATGCGGGGGCAACGGTAAATTCCAGCAGTTTTTCGGCTGGCAGCAATTCGAGCATTGGAAATGTTTTCGTACGAGATGGTGGAGAGTTGAATATTGCCGGCAACGCCCTGTTTGGAGGGGCCAACGGTGCGGGCAACTTGCGCTTGATCAATGGCGGGCAAGTCAACGTCGTCGGTCAACTGGATTTCGGCCTGGGCGCTTCCGCCGCCAGTACGAGCACCATCGAGAATTCCAACGGCACCGCAAATGTTTTGACAAGTTTTCGCGGTACGTTGGCAGGCGTCGCTGGTGGCATTGCCAATCTTGACATCCAGGGGAACGGCCGCTGGAACGTCGCAGAAAATCTTACGATTGGCGGTATCAGTGTCGCTGGCGGAGATGGGACTCTGACCATAAACGGAAGTTCTGGCGCTACAAATCTGGATGTTGGCGGTGAGTTGAAAATCTTCAACTCGACCGGTTCCAGCCTCGTCATGTCCAAAGGCAACATTCACACCGGAAGTTTCACGCGACTCGGAACGCTTTCCTGGACTGGTGGCAAGATTTCCGTTGATGGTGGCGTGTTCGACAACAATTCGAATAGCCTTCTGCTCAATTCCTCCAGCAATACTGCGGTGGCAGACCAAGTCCATCTTGTTCTGGAAAACAATGCGACAACTTCAGGAATCACCAGCGTCGTCGTGGGAGCTACGCAACGGGGATCGCTCTCGGTGCTGTCCGGTGCCACGCTGTCCAGCAGCACCGGAAATGTCGGCTTCAATGGCGGCGGAACGGGAACTGCCACAATCAATGGTGGCCACTGGAACATGACCGGACAGCTTGCAGTTGGCTCCGCTGGAACAGGTACTGCCTTGATCACTAACGGTGGAACTGTCAGCAGTTCAAATGGACAAATTGGAAATACGAATGGCAGTTCCGGAACAGTGACGGTTAGCAGCGGGCTCTCAAGCTGGAACATGACGGGTGCGCTGGACATTGGAAGCGGCGGACAAGGCGTTCTTAATGTTAACGCCGGCTCGCAGGTGAATTCCCTGACGGGCTCCATCGGTTTGAACGCGACCGGCGCTGGAACTGTGAGTTTGAACGGTTCCAATTCGACATGGAACACTGGAAATCTAACCGCAGGGGGCACAGGAAACGGAACGCTGAACATAGCTGGCGGTCGAGGTTTGTTCGACATCGTTTCGATAGCAACCAGCGCCGGAGGAAGCGGCACGCTCAATCAGACAGCCGGCTTACTGCAAACGGACGCCTTGTTTGTTGGCGGTACGAATGCTGCGGCGGGCGGAACGGGGAATCTGATCGTTAGTGGCGGTTCCGCCACGAATTTCGGCGAGTTGAAAATCTGGAATTCTGCGGGTTCCAACTTGACCTTGAATGGAGGCACGTTGACGACCAGTTCCCTGACACGTCTGGGCAGTTTGAATCTCAACGGCGGAACGCTAACAGTCGTTGGTGGAATTCTCGACAATGGAACCAGCAGCACGAATTTGTCCGTCAATGGCGGCAACCTGAACGACTCGATAACTCTCTCACTGGAAGGTTCGACAACATCGACCAGCGACATTGCAAACTTGTCGGTCGGCGGGATTGGTGCTGGCACGGTTCGAGTTCGACAAGGCGCAACTCTCGGCAATACCTCTTCGACAATTGGAGGCGGATTGGCCGGCAAGGTCGATATTGCCGATGCTGGATCGACCTGGAATTCCGGTGCCGTCACCGCCAACAAGAGCCTTGCGCCCATCAACGACATTCGTGCGACCGGCGGTGGTGTGATCAACAGTTCCACAGTCAATCTGACCGGAGGAACACTGGGGTTTGTTTCCGGGAATGGCTCGGTCTGGAACACAACTGGTGCGATGAATATTGGCACGACGGGAGCTTCGGAATTGTTTGTGAACGCAGGGGGACGGGTCGATACGGGTGTGATTTCACTTGGCACGACGGCAACCGGAAACGGGGAAATCGTGCTGCGGAACGCTGGTTCCGTAATCGATGCATCCGGACTCAATGGGGGAACGTCTGGTACGGGATTGATCACAATTGATGATGGCGCGGACTTGATTACAGGATTCTTCAACGCTGGAGTCAATGCTGGAGGTGCAGGTGTCGCTGAGATATCCGGGGCCGGAACGACCGTCAACACTGGCGGATTGAGTTTTGGTTTTAACGGCACTGGTCAACTGAACCTGTCCAGCGGTGCAGTCATCGCTTCCGGCAATGGGACGATCGGAGGCAACGCAAGTGGTGTTGGCATGGTCAACGTCAATGGAGCCGGCACGCAGTGGAATATTGCCGGTGGTGATTTGCTGGTCGGCAGTTCGGGTGTCGGGACCGTGAATGTAACCGGAACGGGGCGTGTCACGCATACTGGTGTGAGAGTCGGCAACATCACTGGCAGCACCGGCAATCTTTCGATTGATGGAATGGGGTCACAGGTCACCGGTTCTGGTTTGACGTTCGTTGGCGGCGGTGGAATTGGGACACTCAACATTACCAACGGTGGAAAGTACGTGGGTGGCATCACGGCGATGGGATCCACGGCCACAGGAAATGGAACGGTCAATGCAACCACCGGTTCAATTTGGCAAACGAACGGTTTGTTTATTGGTGGCTCGACAACGGCCGCGGGAGGGAGTGGGGTGGCCAGTATCGGCACAGACAGCACTCTGACAGCCTTTGGGACGATCAAAGTCTGGGAACCGGGTCGATTGAATGTTGCTGGTGGAACGGTTGTTTCAGCAGGTCTGGACCGTCGCGGAATTTTTGCATTCGATGACGGATCATTCACGGTTCGAACGGGCACATTCAACAATAACACCGGAAACTTTTCTCTGGGTGGCGGCGACGCTTCACAGCACGCAACTTTTCGACTGGACAACAATTCCCACGGAATCAATTTCAACATCGTCTCCATCGGAGCAAATACCCGGGGCACGTTCGAACTGATCGGCTCATCCGATCTCGCCGCCACGGTTGTGACTGTGGGACAGGCAGGGGGAGGAAACGGCACTTTGCGTCTGAACGCTGGTTCATCAATCAGTGTCTCCAGTTTCATGACTTTGGGTACAGCCGGAAACGGAAACCTGATTCTCGAAAATGGCAGTTCGGCAAGCGTTGCCGGAAATCTGAATTTGAACGTCGGTGGCCTGCTGAGGCTGGACGACGGAACCGTCAATCTGGGAACGGCCCTCAATTTCAACGGTGGGCAATTTGATTGGCGCAGCGGAACAGTCAACTTTACGAATCCCGCCAACCTGAGCGCATCGCAGTTAACCTCACTGCTTGGTGCACCGCATCAAATTTCCTCAGGTCGCACGCTGGCGGGCTCAAGTCTGACGCTGAACAGCCAGACCAGCCTGACCGGAGGGAACTGGACTGGGGGAAACCTGGTGGTCAACTCAACCTTGCAAGCCAATCAGGGAATTGTCGATGCCAGCAACACCCTGACCATCAATTCGGGCCGGGCAATGTTTGTGCGTGACACCGCCGAAGTGAATGCAACGGCTGGAATACTTAACAACGGCTCGTTTGTCCTGGATGAAAACCTGGTTGCAACCGGCGGTGGATTATTGACGAACAACGGAACAGTGCGCGGCAGTGGCTATGTCGGTAACGTCATGCAAAACAATGCTTCCGGGAGAATTCAGGCAACAACCGGTCAACGCCTGGAAATGGGGCGCGTTCGCAATCTTGGTGAAATCTCGCTGGTTGGCGGCGAAGCGGTTTTCACAAATACCGTCGACAATCTGGCAGGCACGTCGATCATTACTTCGCGGGATGGCATTCTGCGATTCAACCAGGATCTTGTTAAC
>JAYVKA010000092.1:0-2616 GCA_043768885.1 Planctomycetota bacterium | reverse complement strand
AGACACGAACCGGGACGTCAATCGTGTCGCCGACCTCTGGCGGCAAAAAGCTCCAGATTTCTGGCGCGTACGTTTCAGGAAGTCGGTGCCCGAGCGTCTTCAAATCGCGTTCCGAACCACCGTAGGCAAGTGAGTTGGTTACAAGAATAACAGGGATTTTGTGTTCTGATTTCAAGGGGCTGCCAGTGTTGTTGTGGCGAAAAACAGAATCCTGCCGGGGAATGCGGGATGTTTGACAAAATCCACTAACCCCAACCCAAAAGTTATGGCTGGTTGAAGCACTAGATGGTCTGACCGGATACCCGAAACGCCGGCGCACTTCTGACCCGTTCCTGGGCTTCATCGTCGCGCAGGCAGATAACGTTTAACTTTCCAGCCAGCGGGTCAGCGAGTTCGACCAGTCTTCGATCGCGAGGCTGGTAGGCAAAAAAAGAAAATCCGCAATCCTGCAGGAGATCGGCCAGTTCGCTGTCTGAAACACCGAAGCGGCTGCCAAATGTGTTGAGTTCGATGATCAGTACTTTCAGATTCGGATCCCGAAGCGTGGCCATTCCGCCTTTCAATACTTCCTGCTCAAATCCCTCGACATCGATTTTCAGGAAACGGGGGACCCGGCCATGGAGTATGTCATCGAGTGATCTTAGCGGAACCTCCACGCCGTTTTCGAGATTTTCACCGTCTGGAATGACATGGTTTTCTGCGTCTTCATTTTGTGTTAGCCGGACCGTCCCGCCGCTGGAACTTCCGAGTGCACAACGATGAAATTCGACCCGGTCGATTGAACCGTTGATTGCGATATTGCGAACCAATCGGTCAAACGTTGACTGAACGGGTTCCACCGCAACCACTTTGGCTCCGATTGCACACGCGGCAAGAATTGTATACGAGCCGATGTTGGCTCCGATGTCTGCAAACAGATCATCCGGCCTTAAATAGTGCATCAGAAATGACATGTCTTCGAATTCAAGCATCCCGCAATAGTAGTTGCCGTTGGCGCCCCTTTGGCCTTTTTCCAAAACCAGACAGGAATCATTGACAAATGGCGCAATGACAGGAAAGCGAAGAATTCGGGAACCGATTTGCCAGCCGAGCCAGCGGCGCAGCGTTGCGAGTTTTTTCTTCCCGGACAACGGATGTCCAAGGATGAATTTCAGTGTTGTGATGGTGGATTTGATCATCAAGACCCGGTGTCGCCGGTTTCAAGAGTACATTTTTTCAAGCCAGGTTTCGTTCGTGTCGCCGGTTCAATATTTCTTGACCGAATCAACTGATTAACTGTCTGGCCTGGCTCCGACCAGCTCTCCAAACATTCGGTGCCATTGTTGCGAAGCCGCATGATCCGAATACCCTTCAGCATAGGTGACGCTTCGTCGGCCCATGTCCGGAATTGCCTCGCGATGTGAATGAAACCAGTGAAGAGTTCGTTCGATTTCAACGGAGCTTCCTGAAGGGATCACAAAACCGTTGTATCCGTCACAAACCAGGTCGGCAGAGGCTCCACAATTGGAAGTGCAAACTACGGGCATTCCGGCAGCACATGCTTCTGCCAGGGCAACTCCCCACGAATCATGCAAACTCGGAAATACAAACACGCTGCATTGGCTCATAACTTCGGGCAGCGCGGAATATTCCGTGAATCCCCGAAAGGCAATTCCTGCACTTCGGCAGAGGTTGTCCAATGGCCCCCGTCCGCAAACCACCAATTCCCAGGGATCGGAAACTTTGGACCGATAACTGGCATAGGCTGCAACAAGCAGATCGATCCCTTTTCGTTCACACAATCTGCCAACAAACAAAAACCGTTTGGGAGTTTCGCCGAGTTTCGCGCGTTGTTGTCCCGCGTTTTCGAATCCTGAAAAGCCAAAGGAGTAGAGTCCCCGTTGAACTTTCTCAGCGGGAACACCCCAATATTTCATCAGCTCACTGCCCCGGTCACCCGGGACCATGATTCGGTTTGCACGCCGTAAAATCCGCTGCAAGGCAAATTTGCCAACCCACTGCTTCCAGGTTCCCTGAAACGTATTGTCGATCGCAAGCACAATCGGAATCCCGGAAAATTCGGCAAGTCGATAAAACTGCGCGTACGACCGGAAGTACCATCCGCTGACCACCAAAATATCCGGCCGATAGGCAGCCACGTCGTCACGAACATGTTGAAGGTTGGCAATTGTTTTACGATCCCACAATTGAACGTCAACGTTCCTGAAAAGATCCGCTTCCACAAACGCGTCGCTTTCATTGACGCCATCGTTGCCAAGGGCAAATATTTTGACGTGGTACCCAAAATCATGCACCAACCGCGTCACCACCGGAGCCAGGTATCCCGGCAGCAACGGCCAGAGAAACGCGACTCGCGGCGACTGGTTTTTGTCATTTTCGTTGAAAGTCATTTCGGTTTTTCGTAACCGCCTGGGTAGGCAAACCGGGTTGGCCAGGCGTGCAAATCCAACATCACCAGATGCGTTTTGATTTCAGAAACAAAAATGCAAAAACCCGTTTCAACGAATGGTTTTTATTGTTTGCAATGTGGTAGTGTTCATGGACGCGTGGATCGGAACACTGCCGAAAGGCGACCGGGCTGGGTTGCCTGTGTTTGAATGCGGAATTTGTGGGGAA
>JAYVKA010000091.1:0-7690 GCA_043768885.1 Planctomycetota bacterium | reverse complement strand
GTCGATCCCCTGATCCGTGTTGGAATAGATTGAGTTGCCAAGGATTGAATTGCTGGTCCCGGCCGAGACGAAGATTCCATCTCCGGCGTTGAAAGCAATCGTGTTGCCTTGGCCGGCCGTTGTTCCACCAATCGAAGTGGAACAGGCTCCATTGGAAATCAGGATGCCTTGCGCGCCGTTGCCGAGATTCACTGTACCGGTTGCATCCAGACCGATCAGGTTAGCGCGAATCGCATTGCCTGTAGCGCCCGCTCCATCCACGGTGATGCCATAATAAGTACTACCCGAGATCACATTGCCTGCGCCCGTCTGGCCGATCGTATTATTGGCGGAACCATCGATCCAAACACCGTCCAGATTGCCCCGGATGCCTGTGCCAGCCGCATTGGTGCCAATGTAGTTGTTGAGCACGCTGCTGCCGGAGGTCGTCGAGCCGAGATAGACGCCGAAGCTGTCGTTGCCCGAGATCACGTTGCGCGATACGCTGGTCGCGCCGCCAATCAGAACGCTCCCAGCGCTGGAGACGACTGAAACCCCGGCACTGCTGTTGGCCACGATCGTGCTGCCATCGGCCGCGAGCCCAATGATGTTCCCCGCAATGACGGTCCCAGTCGTCCCGCTGTCGGAAACCTGGACGCCGTAGCTGTTACCCGAGATGACGTTGCCTTCGGCGGCATCGTTGCTGCCATCGGCGTTGGTTCCGATCCGCGTGCCAGTGGCCCCCCCCTCGACCTTGATGCCGGCGGAGCCATTGGCCACCAGCGTGGTACCATCTGCACCCACACCGATATAGTTGCCTTGAATCGTCGCACCCGCCGAGGCGTTGCCGACTACGACGCCGTTAAAGGCATTTCCAGCGATCACGTTGCGCGCGGCTGCCGAGCTGCCGCCGAAGACGTTGCCCGTGCCCGCACCCCAAAAGGTCGCACCGCCATTGATATTGCCCAGCGCGACCAGGCCGGTCGCATCCGTGCCGATGTAATTTCCCTGCAGCAGATTATTCTGTGAAGTCGCGTTGAGCACCTCGAAGCCGAAGTGATTATTTCCCGAGATCACATTGCGTGCACCGGCGGTTAGGCCGCCGATGATGTTGTTGCTTGAGCCGTTCTGCACGAAGATACCGGACTTAAAGGTGTCCGCAACGGATCCGTTCACATCACCGGTGCCGGCGGCATTGGTGCCGACGTAGTTTCCGGAGATCGTGCTGCTGTCCACGTTGTCAAAAAAGATGCCTTGCTGCGAGTTCCCGGAGATGACGTTGCGCGAGGCGTCTGTCGTGCCACCGATCAGGTTCCCGGAGCTGTTGAAGCCGTGAATGCCGTGCTCCAGATTTGCCGCCGCCGCCAGTCCGGTCGAACTCAGGCCGATCCAGTTGCCTTCGATCACATGGTTGCTTGAACCGCTGAACTCGATGCCATGACCAGTGAAACGGTTGATGATCAAGCCACGGATCGTGCTGCCGCTGCTGCCTGCGGCGAGCATCAGGCCTTCCACGCTCGTTCCAGCGTTGTTGCCGTTGAGTTCGATCACCGGAGCTCCCACATAATCGGGATTGGTCCAGCCATCGATGGTGACGGTGCCAGTGATATTTGGCAGTGCGGTTGCGCCGATTGTAATCGTGCGGGTGCCGGTGCCCACGATGTTGAACACGATCTTGTCGGTGCCTGCGGTGGCATTGGTAGCTGCGATCGCTTCGCGCAGGCTGATGCGACCGTCCGCTCCACGGGCATTACCCAGGTTGGTGATCGAAGTCGTCGTACCGTCAGAAACATCGCTGGTCGTGTCGACCACGACGATACCAGTTGATGTGGCCGTGATATTGGCGCCGAACTCCGAAGTGCTGCTATAACTGCCTCCGCCCAAGTCGACGGTCGCCGTTGCGGAGACTTTATCTCCGGCATTGATCCAGACGTTATTCAGCGTCGTATTGATCGTCGCATTGCCCGAACCGTCGGTCGTGACAGTCACAAACCCGAGATAGCGCTCGCCTTCGCCGTTGCTCGCATCGGCAATGCTCGGCCGAATGGCATAGAATTCGATGCGGAACGTCGTGTTAGCATTCGAGTTCAGCGAGCCCACGATCGTTGTGCCAGACGCGGCTGCGGCAGCCGACGTGAGCACTGGGAAGTTCTGCAGGCTGTTGGCACCGGTGTCCGAGTCGAGCGTGTCATTGGCGGTCACGCCATTGGCACCGAGATCGATACCCAGGCCAGTATTGGAAAAGAACGAATTGCCGAGGATCTTCGTTCCTGTACCGGCGTCGGTGTCCAACCAAATTCCATCGCCCGTGTTGTTGGCGATAATGTTTCCTTCGTTCGCCCCAGTGCCCCCAATCGTGTTGCTTGCGGCACTCGCATGAATGTAAATACCTGCAGCCGAATTGCCGAGCGCACCACTGCCCGTGACGGTCGTGCCGATATAGTTTCCCTTGATGACTGCGCCGGTGGACGAATTGTAGAGTTCGATCCCGTAGCCAAAATTACCAGAAATCAAGTTTCGATCGGCGACCGAACTACCCCCAACTATTACATTGTTGGACTTGATTGCAATGGCTCCCCAGGTACCGACGGCGCTATTGCCAAGTGCCTTTGTTCCCGATACATCGGTGCCAAAGTAGTTGCCCACGATGGTTGAACTGCCTGCTCCCGTATCGACTTCGATGGCATTGTCATCCGCGCGGTTGATGACTAGACCGCGAATGGTAGAAGCACCCGACGTTAGCGCGATGGCATTAGCATCCCCCCCTGTAACGGCGTCGGCATTGATCTCGATGATAGGTCCTTTTGCCGAGTCGTAACCAACCTGAGTACTGCCATCAATGATCACTGCTTGCGTGACATCCAGGGTCGTCGTACCTAGCGTGATGCGGTACCACGACCGAGCGGTACCAGATGCGTAATCACTGTCAAAGTCGGTGATCGACGCGTCGGACAGGGTCGTTGCCACAGCGGCCGCGAATGTGCCCCCGACCGCGTTATCTCGGTAATAGACGTGGTTGAGGTCGGTCAACCCGATATTGAATACGATTTTGTCAGGCGAGCCGCCGTTGGCCGTTGCATTAGCTGCCGCAATCGCCTCGCGGAGACTGATGCGACCGTCAGCACCGCGCGCATTGCCGAGGTTGGTGATCGAGGTCGTCGTACCGTCGGAAACATCGCTCGTGGTATCGACCACAATGATGCCCGTCGACGTCGCCGTGACGTTGGCGGCGAACTCCGAGGTGCTGCCGTAGGTTGGGCCGGCCGTCTGTACCGTCGCCGTGGCCGTAATGCGGTCGCCACTGTTGACCCACACGTTGGCCAGTGTGGTGTTGACGCTCGCGTTGCCCGAGCCGTCGGTGGTGACGGTGATGAAGCCGAGGTAACGCTCGCCTTCGCCATTGGTTGCATCGGCCACCGTGGGGCGATTGCCGAAGAACTCGATGCGCAACGTCGTGTTGATGTTTGAATTGATCGTGCCGACGATCGTTGTGCCGACGGTATTCGAATTCGCCGAAGTGAGCACCGGGAAATTTTGCAGATTGTTGGCACCGCTGTCACCGTCACCACCATCGTTGGCAGTGACTCCAGACGTCCCCAAGTCGATTCCCAGATCGGTGTTGCTGTGGAACGAGTTGCCGAGAATCGCGTGACCATTGCCGTCGACCACTTCCACGCCATCGCCAGCATTCCAGGCGATCAGATTGCCAGCTCCCGTTACGGTGCCACCGATCTGGTTGTTCGTCGAGCTGCCCTGAATCTGCACGCCGCTGCCGATACGGTTGCCCTTGTTGCCGGTGCCCGTCGCATCGGTGCCGATGTAGTTGCCCTGCACGATGTTGTCGGAGGTGCTGATCTCGATGCCTTCGTTGTTCCTCGAGATCACGTTGCGCGCGGCGGCCGTGGTGCCGCCGATGGTGTTGCCGCTGCCGGTGTAGACAGCGATGCCGACGTCGTTGTTGCCGTTGACGCTGGTCGATCCATCCGGGTCCAGCCCGATGTAATTGCCTTGAATCAGATGGCCCGTAACGCCCGAACCTTTGATGTCGATACCTTCGTCGTTGTTGTTGGTGATGACGTTACGGAGGATGAGAGCGTTTGAGCCGGCGATGTCGATGCCGTCGTCGGTGTTGCCGACATTGGCGTTCCCGTGGCCGCTGGTGCCGGTCCCGGCCGTACCGATCCAGTTGTCGGCAATCGTAACGTTGTTGGCGCCGCTGGCGACGTTGATCCCATCGAGCGTAAAGCCGGTGATCATCAGCCCCTGGATCGTGCTGCCTGCGCCACCGGCCAGGATGCTGAACCCACTGAACCCGGCTGCCGCTCCGTCAATCCGCACCACGGGAGTTCCAGCATAATCAGGCTCACTTAAGCCGTTAATATTTACAGTGTCGGTTATCGAGGGGAGTGCTGACGCCACATTGATAACATGTACGCCAGGACCAGCAATGTTAAAGTTAATTGTGTCGGCAACGCCGACTGTTGCGTTGGCCTGGGTGATGGCCCACCGCAAACTACCGGCGCTTCCGTCATCCAGCGTATTGGTAACCGAGTACACATTTAACACGCCCTGCCACTCGTGGTGGGCTGCTGCGGAAAAGAATGCGGCCATATCAATTCGGCCAATTTCGAATTCCAGCTCCCAGTCGCCGCCGAATTCTGCCGAGCCTGTCAAATCGATACTGGCCGCCACGTCAGCACCGGTCAATGCATGAATCGAATCGATGAATTGCAAACCAGCCTGGCTGGACGCAATATCGCAACCATAGAAAAGTATGTCTGCATTGGCCGCCAGTGAGTTGCCCCACCCGGCAATATCAGCAGCGTATCCATTCAAACTAGCACTCTTCAACAACGTGTTTCCGAGCTGAACCGTACCACTGTTACCGTGCGTAAAGAAATGTACCGCGGCCAGATCGGAGTAGGAAGAAAGCAGCCTGGTAACCTGATCGACTCCATCCGATTCGGAATCAAGATAGTGAATTGCAAGATCAGTTGTTTGATTGGTTGCCTGGCGAGACGCCAACAAATCGCGAACCAGCGAATCCACACCGATGATCGATGTGTCCATAAAAACGACTTCGACAGGCTTTGCCGATTCGAACAAAAACTCGGCCCCAGGTGGGAGTCCAAAGTCCTCGAAAACCGGATCGACGCTATCCGACTGAATCGAGAATTGATCCAATAGCACACCCAGCGGTGATGCGTCGTACAGGATGCGAGGTTCCAGTACCTGCAATCTCGGATTGCCAGGCAGCTTCGGTTGGCTGGAAGGCCAACTGAGGAAATTCCGCAGGCTCTGAAAGAGCTTGCGCCCGAACTTGGGCTTTTTGTTTTTGGACATTGCCTTCGATTCTTTCCCGTGAAAAACGTTCCCCTTCAGGCCAGCATTTCATCCGGATTTCACGCAACTTCAGACGCCCTGGTCGAAACAGAGTGGGCACACTGACAGGGAAATCTTCCTTCCGCGACATGCACGGAGGCTCTGCGACAGGCGATCTGAACTTCCCGATTCAAACTGTTGCAACACGTCTGCTGCAAACTGCTGAAAGCCCAACCACGGCTGGTTGCCGCTTTCAATAAAACCGGAACGTCAGCAATTGCCCCGACCCTGTCCCACCGAATTCGGAAACGTCCGAAGAGGGTGACAGGCAAGGCTTGCCCAATCGTCAGATTTTGAAAACCGACCGTGCAAAAGTAGCTCATTGCAAGGAGCATGCGGGGCCAAATCCCGTGTTTTTGACCGAATCCGGCCGCGACCTGGCCGGTCTGGCAAGTTATTCCGGACAGGGAGTCTGTTCCAATTGAATTCAAGTTTTCCCACGGGGTTGTTATTTCGAATTAGCGAGGAGAATTGCGATATTCGGCTTGTGATGGCGGCAACTTTTTCACCAGCGGTTTTTGGCACAACCGCGCTAACCCGCATTCGCGGAGTATGGCGATGAAGCGTTACATCCGAACTTGTACTGAGGCACAGAGTGATTCTCCGCAACCATATTCCGAACTCAATCACTGCGAAATTCCCTTTTGGCACGCACCAAAAACTGGGACCCGTTCGTTTTGTGTTGATCAGTTGCGGAGTGTTACTGGGCTCGATGATCGGAATTGCGGGCGGCCAGGAAAACGGAACGGTCAACGCAAATGCCGCCAGCGGAAACCAAACTCCAGCAGCCCGAATTTCCAGGTTGCCTTCGCTGGCCGATCAGATTCCGGTACCGGCAAAACAGACTCCCGAAACTGCAACTCCCCAAATACAAACCGGTGGGGCTCAACAGTTGCCGATGGTGGGCAACCCGCATCTTGGCGGAATCCAGTTTCAGCCACTACCTGACGATCCAGCAATCGCGACCCAAGGCGGACCAGAAGTTTTTCAGAATCCGCTGTACAACCCAAACCTCCCTGCGACTCCGGTTTCAGCCAACAGAAATCCGGGTTCGAATATCGCTCCTGGCGATGACAATCAATGGCGACCGATAACGCCCCGACCAAACACCGAACTGCAGCTGCCGATTGACCAGATCCAAAAAAGTACCGGACTGGGTGTTTCGGAATCCGACAGCGGACCATCACTGGGTGAGATGCAACCAATGTCGTTGCCACCAATCCCGTCATTCGAGCCGAATGGATTGGACAACTTTCAGTCCGGCGATCAACAAAGTTCGCAGTTCACAGCTGGCCCTTCGACCCAGCCTGACTATTCGTCACCTTTGATCGAGGCCCAATCGACAACCGAGCCGTGGTGGCGATCGAAGGTCGCCGAGTCCGTTACCGGTCAACCGTCAGGCCAGCCGATTGACGTTTGCACGTTGATCCAGGAAGGAATGCAGTCGTCCAAACAGATTCAGGCCCTCAGCCAAAACCCGTTAATCCGCGAATCGGAAATCGGAATCGCGTTGGCCCAGTTTGATCCGGGCATGTTTGCGAAAACACTGTACGACGACCGGGTCGATCCGGTGGGAAACACTTTGACCACCGGTGGTCTGCCGTTTTTGAAAGACAACATCTGGTCTGGTGAAGCCGGCTTCCGCCAGAAACTTTACACCGGCGGCAACCTGAAAATTTCCCAGTCACTCGGATTCCAAAACAGCAACTCCCGCTTTTTTGTTCCGCAAGACCAGGGAACAGCGACTCTCTCCATCAACTACGAGCAACCGTTGCTGCGAGGTCGTGGCGAGTTCGTAAACCGCAGCCAGATTTTCCTGGCCGAAGTGGCGGCCGGTGCTGCGAGTGATGAGTTCGCCGCGCGACTGCAGGACGAACTGAACCAGATTGTGACTGCCTACTGGACTCTGTATGGAAATCGCGCCCAGCTGTTGCAGCGAAAAAAGAATTACGAACTTGGACGCCAGGTTTTGGAACGACTGGAAGGTCGGGCGAATTTCGATACGTTGCCGTTGCAGCTGGCACAAGCTCGAGCCGCAGTCGCCAATCGCGAAACAGCACTGGCCAATGCGCATCGGGACGTGCTGATCGCAGAAACCGAAATCCGGCGTTTGCTTAGTGCCGCCGACTGGACGGGTTGGCAGAATGTCGAACTATTGACTGTCGAGCCGCCGATGCGCGACCCGTCTCAGGCAACATTGGAGGCATCGGTCCACACGGCGCTGGAAAATCGCCCGGAGTTGCGACAAGCGACCCGCCGGACCAAGGCGGCAGCGATTCGCAACCAGGTAAGTGCGAACGATCTTCTGCCGGACCTGAAATTGCTGTTC
>JAYVKA010000090.1:0-5184 GCA_043768885.1 Planctomycetota bacterium | reverse complement strand
CCCAGACCAGCGTTCAGGCTGTGAACCCGATCGGCGAGATCACCCAGTTGTTTACCTTGATCGATCCGGCCAAGTGGCTGTTGCTCGGGTTGACCGTGATGATTTGCATGGTTTCGGGTTTAAGTATCCTCGTTGGCATCTACAACTCGATGAGTCAGCGGCATCATGAGATTGCGGTGATGCGGGCCCTCGGAGCCAATCGCTCCAAAATCATGCGGATCGTTTTGGGGGAATCGGTTCTGCTATCAGTCGCCAGCGGTCTTTTCGGCTGGATAGCGGCCCATGTGCTGAATTGGGTATTAACCCCGATGATCGAGTCCCAAACGGGTGTCACGCTCGGTTTTTGGAAGATGGCACCGGGTATTCCGATTCTGTCGTATTTGCCAGGCAATAGCCTTTTGCCACCGTATTTTCTACAATGGATTGTATCTCCGGAATTGCTGCTGATCCCTGGACTGGTTTTGCTGGCCGTAATGGTGGGAATTTACCCGGCGATTTCAGCGTATCGAACCGACGTTTCCCGCTCGTTGGGCAAGTAAAACCGGTTCCACCAATACGCAGCGATTTCGGGAATGCTGCGGTATGATTTGGCTGCGATGTCAGGAGCCAATTCAAATTGGCGTGATCAATTTGAATGCTGCTTGCGTATCATCACTCTCACCGGATTTCGACCCGACAAGAAAAACTGCCCGCCAGATTTTAGCTTCTGAAGGGAAATGAATTCAATGAAAACAAGAATAACCAACCTGATCCCGACCATCTTTCGTGCGGCAATTGCATTGCTGTTGACTGTTGGTTTGGTAAACATTGCCAGGGCGGAAGAGTGCCTCAATGCATGCCCCTTTTGCTCGGCGATCAATCTGACCTTTGCCGAACAGATTGGCAGCAACGACGTCGTTGCAATCGCGACGATGATCGAATCGCCCCGCTACGAAAAACCGGATGGCGATGAATTGCCAAAGGCAAAATTTGAAATCGACGGACTGGTCAAAGGGGCCGCGTTTGCCAAACCGGGAATGAAGTTCAACGCAATCCTGGTCGGCAGCTACGAAGTTGGCCAGAAGTTCATCGTGATGGGTGTCGATCCTCCCAACGTTGTTTGGTCGACGCCTCTGAAGGCCAGCCAACGGGTGATCGATTACGTGCAGGCTTTGCAAAAGCTCCCGGCGAGCGGTTCGGACCGGCTGAATTTTTTCCAGGACTATTTCGAAGACGCCGAGTCGATTCTGGCGTTTGATGCCTATGACGAATTTGCCCGCGCACCTTACACCGATCTGGTTGATCTCAAGGACCGGATGAAACGCGAACAGATTATCAAGTGGATTCAGAATCCGGAAATCGCTGTCAACCGTCGCCGCCTGTATTTTACGATGCTGGGCGTGTGCGGAACCGAAGCTGCCATTCCGATGCTGGAAGAGATGATCAAATCGGGTGACCGTCAAAAACAAGCCGGACTGGACGCACTGGTCGGTTGCTACATGGTGCTGAAGGGCGAGTCGGCCCTGCCGTTGATCGAAAAACAGCTGCTGGAGAAAGAAGACATTGACTACGTCGATACGCTTTCCGCCGTCTCGGCGATTCGCTTCATGGGTACCGAGTCCAAGCAGATTCCCCGTGAGCGATTGTGCCAGTCACTTCGGACGTTGCTCAAGCGTCCTTCCCTGGCAGACATGATCGTTCCTGACCTGGCTCGCTGGGAAGACTGGAGCGTGATGGACAAACTCGTTGAGTTGTTCAAGGAAGCCGAGGGAGACACGGTCTGGTTGCGGGTCGCCATTTTCCAGTATCTGCAGGTCTGTCCATTGCCTGCCGCGAAAACACACATTGCGGAGCTGGCGAAAATAGATCCGAAAGCCCATGAACGGGCTTCGTTTTTCAGCGACTTTGGCTCGTCAGATTCGGGCTCAACGGATTTCGGCGGTGAAGACAAATCCATCAAGAATCCGGAAACGCCTGATAGGGCCAATGACGACGATTTGCGTATCGATGAATCGACGCTTCAACCGGTAGCGACCGGGAATCCAGTCCCTGAGTTGTTGGAAAGAGTTGCGTTAATGGCGACAAATACCGTATCGCAAAATGTCCAATCGCCGTCGGAGGACGTCGAATCGTTTTCCGAATCAGCGAGTGATTCCGAAATTGAGCCGAACGGCAAGGATGATCCTGCTGAAACGCTTTCGACTTTCAAACCGGCAATTAACACTTCCCCAGCTGCTTCAGCTTCATCAGCCGATCCGGTTCCAGCAGCGACCAGCAGACCGGTTCCGCCTGTCCTTGAACCGGAAATGGCCGCCAATACCGCGTCCAATTCCGGCATAAATGCGACTGTACCACTTGCGCCGGTTTCGCGGTTTTATTCGTTGATGCTGCCCGTCGGATCGGGAATGGCGATCTTTTTGCTTCTTTGGTCCGTAATCAATGGTTGGTTTGAGCGGCTAATCTTCTAAAATGGAAACGGCCCGTTCGATTGGGCTTCTCCAGGCCGGTTTTCGAATTGGTCGGGACAAACCGGTGGAATACCAGCCATTCAACTGTTTGCGTGATACAACACATGTCCGAAGCTGCATACATTCACTCTGAAGTCGGGTCGAACGAAACTCCCTATCGTGAACTGAGCAAATCAGCAGTAGTCTGTTTGGTGTTTGCCGTCCTGGGCCTGCTTTCCTTTTGGGCCGCGGTGTTCATCATCATGCCCATCCTCGGTGTACTGTTTGGGCTTGTCGCGTTGAGCAATATCCGCCGCTACCCGGATGAGCTGGTTGGCAAGCAAATTGCGATCACCGGATTAATCGCGTGCCTGGTTTTTGCGGTCGGCAGCATTGGGATGCATTCCTGGATCTTTGCCACCGAAGTCCCGGAAAACCACCGGCGAATTTCCTTTTCGGACCTGAAGGCCAACTCTCGTACACGTTTGCCGTTTTCGGAAAAGGCTGAGGAGTTCGACGGCCAAAAGATCTTCATCAAGGGCTACGTGCGGGCATCGAGAGAACAGTACAACCTCAAGCAGTTTGTTTTGGTTGGCGACTTCGGCTCCTGCTGTTTTGGAGGCAATCCCGACATCGCTGATGTTGTGGCAGTCCGGATCGTGGGGGACATGACCGTGAACCACTCCTACAGCGTTCGAAGGGTCTCGGGCACATTCCACCTTAACAAGAACCCGATCCCAATTGGCGACGCAGAAGTCCCCCAGGTTTTCTACACCATCACGGCCGACGACGTGTACTAACGCGCATCAATGCCGTTTTCCAGGCGGCATCGGTTTCAACGTTTGGAAACTCCAGGGAAGGATTCGATTTGGCAACTCTTTTCCAGTCCCCGTTCGGCAGAGCTGCCGCTGGCGATCCGTCCAAAATCCATGTCGCCGTATGGGAAAAGCTTCTGGCAGCCTTCAACCGTCCGAGCCCATTTCGGACAAACAGACTCGGTTTGGGAGCAATTGCTTGCGCCCGTATCGCTATTGGTTTTTTAACAGAAAGTGTGGTGAATGACTTGACACACAACTGTTTGGCAATAACACGCGGATCGACTTTGGCTCTATACTGTAACTCGCGAACTAACGCTGTTCGGCGATTTCGACGGGTAGTTGGCAGAATCGAAGCCGATGCGGTAACGGCGTTCAATACGGAAGTAAATGAGATGAACTCCGTGAATCAGATAAACTTGTTGTTTCGAAACGGGTTCGGTTTGAGCTGGCTGGTTTTGGGCGTTGCCCTGATGGGTTTGGCTCGACAAGGGACGACGGTTGTGGCCCAGCCAAATTTGGCAATTACGGAGTCAGGGAGCGACGCTTTTTTTGCCACCGAAGAGGGAATGTTGGCCGAGGTGAAGTTGCCTGCCAACTGGTTCGAAGGTGACGCTCCTCCGCCAGTATTTCCTCCGCCGGTTCCGCCGCCGACACGGGATTTCAACAAGGCGGGTATCAACGAGATTACTTTTGATGACGTCAGTTTTGACATCGTGCCGGGCGAAGCATTTGACCGCGCAAGGTTGACGGAAAATATCCGGCGGTTGGATGGTTTGAAGATTCGCGTGCGCGGTTTTATACGGCCGAGTTTCAAACAGACGGGGATCCAGAAGTTTGTGTTTGTGCGAGACAATCAGGAATGCTGTTTCGGTCCCGGTGCGGCCATCTATGACTGTATTCTGGTCGAGCTTGGCAAAAACAAATCGACAACCTTCTCGGTTCGCCCGGTGACGTTGGTCGGCACGTTTTATCTGGAAGAATATTCTGGTCCGGACGGCAATATCTGGGCGATCTTCCGAATGCGTGATGGTACGGTTGAATAGCGACAAAAAGGCCTTCGGGGCGGGAAATCAACAGTTCCGGTGGCCCCATGTCGACCCATGACCCGCGAAATGGGTACAATCTCCGGCTTTCATCAAATTCCGCAGCTACGCAAATTTCATGGCAATTTTCGACTGGGTCAGCCGCAAGATTTTCACGGTCGTTCACCGGAACAATCTGGTTTACAACACGTGTTGGGAAGACCCGCGACTGGATCGTGTCGCTTTGCAAATCGGTCCGGACGACAATATTCTGGTAATCACGTCGGCGGGCTGTAACGCGCTGGATTATGCGTTGACGGCCCCGAACCATGTCCACGCGGTGGACATGAATCCGCGACAGAATGCACTTCTCGACCTGAAGATGTCGGCGATTCGCAACCTGGACTTCGGAACTTTCTTCAAGATGTTCGGCGATGGCCATTTGCCGGGTGCCAGGAAAATCTACCAGGACAAGCTTCGCAGTTCGCTTCCCGACTGGTCGCGTGCCTGGTGGGATCGCAAAATTATTTGGTTTGACAACCGCCGCAAGTCGTTCTACTTCCGCGGGACGTCGGGCACATTTGCGAGGATGATGAAGACCTATACGGATCGTGTTATACGAGTCCGGCCGCATCTGGAAAAAATGCTCAACTCGGAATCGCTGGAAGAGCAACAGGATATCTACAATCGCCACGTGCGGGACAAGTTTTGGTCGGGACTGGTGAAGTTTGCGCTAAACAGGGACTCGACCATGTCGATGCTGGGCGTTCCCCGCGCGCAACGCCGCCAAATCGAAGCGACATATGACGGCGATCTGGTTGGCTACATTCGCCAGTGCATGGAAGGAGTCATGTTGAAGTTGCCGATGAAGGACAATTACTTCTGGCGACTGTACATGAACGGGGCGTACACAAAGGA
>JAYVKA010000089.1:0-8411 GCA_043768885.1 Planctomycetota bacterium | reverse complement strand
GCAATGTGCCGCAAACATCGCCCGTGAGCTGATTGCAAAAGACAACTTGCCGAACCCGTTGCAGCGACAGTTGCCCGCAGCAATTTATCGACATTCGGTTGCACTGGCTGAGTCCGGTGAATCAGGCCGGGCGCTGGAGGTTTTGGCAGAGTCATTCAAGGCAGGTTTTGCCGGATTTGAAATGGCTGTCAACGAGCCTGCTTTTCGGGGAACTGGTTCCGTCGAAAGACTGCATTCATTGGTGGAACAAGCGCGGGTACAAACACTCAAACGCCTGACGGAAGAATCACGCAGCGAGGTGGCCTCGTTCAGAAGTTTTCCATTCGAGATCAATTCGGTGGATATTGAGGCTCGCAAGTTTTCGCTTGAGTCGTTAAAGGGCAAAATTGTCATTGTCGATTTTTGGGGAACCTGGTGCCCGCTTTGTCGCCAGCAAACGGGTTCACTTGTCCAGTTGCAAAAGGACTTTCCCGACGATCTGGCAGTTGTGGGGCTGGCGTTCGAGAATGGCAGTGCGGAATTTGCTTCGGCGACTGTTCGGGAATCCATGTTGGACCACGATATCAATTACCCGTGCCTGTTGGGCGATTCGTCGATTCAGAACAGCATTCCTGGTTTCGCCGGATTCCCAACTTCGGTTTTTCTGGATCGAAATGGAAAAGTCAGGCTGGTCATTTCCGGCGAAAATTCATTCGAGAAATATCATTCGATTTTGAGGTTGTTGCTGGACGAGAAGTAAAGGCCGAGACTGGTCAGTCCGGTTTTTCGCCATGGTAGCCGCAGGCCAGATACAGTTCGCGGATCTTCAGCATCCTTTTCCGGTTGGCACCGAGATCAGATCTCCCGATTCGGGACGCGCTGCGGAAATGGACCTGTTGCGAGCCCGGGTCGATCAGAAACTCGACGTCATCGACAAAGCGGAATATCAGGCTGGTCGCCTCCGCCCTCAGGTATTCATGTTGTCGTTCGATGATTTTCATGCGTGGCATTTTCGCAATCGCCGACTCGATCAGTCGCAGCGTATCGTCGATGCCTCCGGTCACGGGCCAGGGTTCCATTAGCTGGTCGGCCAGGCAGCTCATTGTCGCGACGCAATTCGGATTTGATGGGCATGGGGCGAGTTTTCGGGATGCAGCGCCGTCGGTTGGGGGCAATGACTGATTCATCAGTATCGTGAACGGTCAAACAGGTATCAAAAGATGGGTGACCGCGATCTTACCTTTTCCATAACAGCGATGCTGGTGGTTGCCGAACGGTCTCCCATGCGAAAAAACCTCAAGAACACGAAACTGCAGGAAAATCCACGTCAGGCCTTTCCTGATCTGCAAAACCGGTTTCGCCCGGAAGTCGGAATCTTGCCAGGATGTGTGATGAATGGAATCACAAATTTTCCCTGTTGGTCAGCCTTGATCCTTTGTAATGGTAAAGCGGATTGCAGCGGCGAAGGTTACTTTGTGCATGCCGGATCGCCGAAGTTAAGGGATGAATGACCGCAGTTCGTTTTTTCAATGGCAGTTGATTCATGTGGTGTCCCGGCTGCAATACTGATTCTCCCATGGTCGCAGTCCTGCATTCGGGGATTTCGTGCGCCCGTTGCGGAACGGAAGTGTTGGCTGCCCGGCCAAAGACTGCGGCGGCGTCCAAAAGAAGAGCCGCGAACAAATCGTCGCCTGATAGTGAAGGTGCCGGCGCCGGCCCGCGTCCTGGCATTGGTGCACGGCTTGAAAGTGGAACTCCAGTGTTTCGCTTCGACGCCGCTCATCCGGTGACCGGCCAGGCCAAACCGGAAGCCAAAGTAACAGCACCAAAACTGCCGGTGACTCACCCCGCGGTGGATGCACCGAAGGAGACCCGTGTTGCGACGAAGATTCGATTCGAGCAACCGCACGCCGCAAAGACTGCTCGTGCAATTGCAGATCCAGTCGCAGACGAACCGCGCGCAACCGGATCCCTGCTGTTTTTTTTTGCTGGCCAGTTTCTGATTGCGTGGGCCTGGTACACCTCCAGTTTTCCCGCCTTTGCTGGTGGGATCGTCGTAACGCTGGCAGGTACGTTTGGAATGCTCAGGGCATTGCAGGCAGCGACGGCGAATAATCGCACTGGCCAGGTTTTGCCACCGGCCACGCGGCGAACATTGACAACGGGCCGAAACTCGCGGACCTATTCACGGCCCCGGTCCGCCGAATAGACTGAAGTTGTCGCCCCGATTCTGAGCCCGGATCGCATCTGTGAGTATTCCCCTTTACCGTGCTGTTTTCGTCAGCGATGTGCATCTGGGATTTCATCTTTCCCGCGAGGAAGAGTTTTGTAGCTGGTTGGAATCGCTGCAGTGTGAACAGCTGTATCTCAACGGAGATGTTTTCGATGGGTGGCGGCTGAGACGGAAGTTTCGCTGGAATGAGTTTCGAACTCGAATCATCGACCGGTTGCATACGATGCACCAGGGCGGGATTCAGGTTTTTGTTGTCCCTGGAAATCACGATGAATTTCTGCGGAAACCCTTGCCGGAAGTTCTTCCCGTGCCTGTCTCCGACGAGTTTGTTCACGAGTGTTTGAGTGGCCGAAAGCTGCTCGTTACGCACGGGGATTTGCTGGATCCGGTTGAAAAAAATGGGAGGGCGATTTCGAAAATGGGAAGCATTTTGTTCGATGCTGTTTCGAGCGTTGTTCCGGTGGGCGTATCGCACTGGATCAAGCGAAGCAGCAAGAGCATTTTTGGTCGTCCGGGCAGCCTGGGAACCCGAATCCAGGAATTGGCCCGTCGGCAAGGACTGGGAGGCGCAATTTTTGGTCATATTCACAGGCCGTCGCTGGAGCAGTTCCCCGACGGATTCGTTTTGGCCAATTGCGGCGACTGGGTTGAACACACGTCGTTCGTCGCTGAATTAATGAATGGAGAACTTGTGTTGGTCAATCAGGGAGTCATCCGAACCCGAATCGGTTTGGGTGCTGGTTTGTCCCAATCCGGAGAAACCTGATTGAATCCGGCAGCCCCCGTGTTTAGTTTGGTAGCGGCAGTGGGGGCTTCGGTTGGAAAGAAAGTTCAGCTGCGGTGCAGACAGTTCGAATTCGCAATGGGAAGAAACCTATGAAATCTGAAGGCGTTGCCAAATTGTTTTTGGCGGTACTGGTTTTGGTGGCGTTCGTGTCAATCTCCGGGCGGGCTTGCCTGGGCGTGCAGTCAGCGAAGAAAGAGGTCACCGATTCGGAACAGCGTTTGGCCTGGCACCAGCAGCATCTGCAAATGCAGAAGGATTCCAAATGGAACAAGCTGACCTGGAGAAGCATCGGGCCGATGTCGATGAGCGGCCGGGTGACTGACATCGCCAAACCGCTGCAACAGCCATTTACGTTTTACGTCGCGACTGCTTCTGGGGGCATCTGGAAAACCGAAAACGAAGGAACGACGTGGCAACCGCTTTTCGAAGACGCACCCAGTGCATCGGTTGGTGCGATCGCCGTTGATCCCCAGAAGCCGGATATTGTCTGGGTTGGATTTGGAGAATCCAATATTTTCCGCAGCTCGATGGCGGGCACTGGAGTCTATCGATCAGAGGATGCGGGCAAAACCTGGACCCACATGGGTTTGGCGGACACGCATCACATCGCGAGGATCCTTGTTCACCCAACTGACCCGAACACGGTGTTCGTTGCGGCTGGCGGTCACGAATACAGCGAGAACGACGAGCGGGGTGTTTACAAAACGACTGATGGCGGGAAGACCTGGAAGAAAGTGCTGTTCGAAAGCAGCATGGCCGGCGCGACTGATCTGACGATTGATCCGCACGATCCAAATACGCTGTTCGCCGCCCTCTGGCATCGCATTCGGCAGCCCTGGAGTGATCCGGTCCCTGGCGATGGTGGCGGCATCTACCGGTCCCGTGATGGCGGCGAGACCTGGCAGCGGCTGACGAACGGGCTGCCGGTTCGGGAAAAATCGGGACGGACCGGGATTTCGATGACGGCTGCAAAAAAGGGGTGCGTGTATGCCTTGGTTGATAACCACGAAACAGCGAGGGCCGCACGCCAGGGTGAACTGGATTCGTATGGCCGCCAGAAAGAAGACGTGATCAAGGGCGCAGAAGTTTATCGCTCGGATGATTACGGAGATTCGTGGAGTCTGGTCAGTGGTGACGAACGCAAAATGGTCGGACTGTTTTCGACCTATGGTTGGGTCTTTGCCCAAATTCGTGTCGATCCGAACGACGCCGACACGGTTTATGTAATGGGCGTTCCGATGTTGAAATCGACGGATGGAGGCAAGAATTTTGATTCCGTCAATTTTTCGGACCTGCATGGTGACCACCACGCGATGTGGATTGATTCGAACAATAGCGACTACATCATCAATGGAAACGATGGCGGCATAAACATTACTTACGACGGCGGAAAGTCGTGGAAGAATATTGAGAATTTGCCTGTTGTGCAGTTCTACAACGTCGAGATCGACAACGCCGAGCCGTTTAATGTTTACGGATCGATTCAGGATAATAACAGCTGGACGGCTCCGTCGTCTCACCGGCCTGGGCGCAGTCGACCCTGGGAGTGGAAGCCATGCCCGGGAGGCGAAGCAAGTTGCATGGCGGTTGATCCGGATGACCCGAACACATTTTACTCGGAGTCATTTTACGGCTCGATCAACCGGACCAACATGGCGACTGGAGAGACACAGTCGATCAAGCCGTCCAGTCCCGATGAGAATCAACTGCGTGGTCAATGGCTCGCACCGTTTATTCTTTCGCCGCACAACAGCCGCGTGATCTATCACGGAATGAACCGCGTTTTCCGTTCCATGAATCGGGGCGACGATTGGGAGTGTATTAGCCCCGATCTGACCGCATTCGATCCGGATCGCCAGGGCAATATTTCTTTTGCGACGATCTCAACACTCAGCGAATCGCCGTTGAAGTTTGGCGTGTTGTATGTCGGGACGGATGACGGTCGGGTGCATGTTACTCGCGACGGCGGGTTGACCTGGAATGAAATCGTGAAGGGTTTGCCGGCAGGAAAATGGGTTTCGCGCGTGGCCGCTTCACGATTTGATGCGGGCACGGTTTACCTTTCCCAAAACGGCAAAACAGACAATGACTTTCAGGCCTGGTTGTGGAAATCGACCGACTACGGAAACACCTGGACAGACGTCAGCGCGAACATTCCAGGTGGTCCAATCAATGTCATTTACGAAGACCCCGACAATAAGGGGGTTTTGTATGTTGGTACTGATTTGGGCGTTTACGTTTCTGCGGACGATGGGGCCAGTTGGGGTGTTTTGGGGAGTGGATTGCCCATTACATTCGTGCATGACCTCAAAATTCATGCAAAAAGCAGGACAGCGGTAATTGCCACGCATGGTCGTGGCATGTTCAAATTGGATTTAAAATCGGTGGGGAGCGGAGCCGCAGTTTCCGAAGATGAAAATGCGGAATCCGATCAATCACGGTGATGCAAGAAACAAACTGAACATGTGCTTCGGTTAGGAGTGGGGTTTACCTGGTTCGAGTTTTAAAAAGAGGTCTCAATTCATGAAATCAAAATGGTTATTGGTTTTGGCAGCGACATTGGTTGTCGCCTGTCAAAAACCGGCGCCACCGCCCGGTCCAGCGGCATCGACCACTACCGGGAAAGTGGTGACGAACGATGTGAAAGTGGTGCCTGAAAAGGAACAGGCCAGTCCAGCCGTCAAGGAAGACGACACGGCGGCCAATACAGAAAAGGCTGTTGCTGACAAAACTGTTGCTGACAAAACGGAAGCGGCGACTGCCGAACCGGCGGTCGGTGCTAACGAGCAGATTTTGGGGCTTGTTTCTGGCTTTAACGAAGAGATGCAGAAATGGTCAGTGGCCATGCGGGGCGCGTCTTCCCAGGAAGAACGTCAGTCCATGATGACTGAGCGTCCTGACTCCGCTCCCGTTTACGAGAAAATCAAAGCGGTGATGGATGCAAGCAATGATCCGGAAGTCCGGTTGAACGGCTTGCTGGTTTCCGCTTCGACTTTGCGTGCGCCAGAAGCGATCAAGGAACTGTTTCGGGACCATTCCACGAACGAAAACGTCCTGCCGATGATAATGTCCATCGGACGAATCGTTCCTCCTGACCAGGCCGCAGAAATTCTGGAAACGCTGGTTTCCGGTGAAGAGAACACACCGGCGAAAGGAGCTGCCCTGTTTTCACTTGCACAAGTTGCACAAAACAGTGATTCTGACAAAGCGGAAAAATATCTGACCCAGATTTCCACTGATTTTGCAGACCTTGAAATCAACGGCCAAAAACTGGTTGACATGGCCAAGCCGATGCTGTTTGAAATTCAGCATTTGGGTATTGGAAAAGAAGCTCCAGACATCGAAGGCACCGATCTGGACGGAGTCGCGTTCAAGCTGAGCGACTACCGTGGCAAGGTTGTTGTCATCGACTTCTGGGGTGACTGGTGACCACCGTGCCGGGCCATGTTCCCGCACGAGCGGTCGCTCGTAAAACAGCTTTCTGATCAACCATTTGCCCTGATCGGTGTCAACAGTGACAAGGATCTCGACAAGCTTCGGGATGTTGTCAAAGAAAAGAATATTTCATGGCGCAGTTTCTGGAACGGACCCGATGGAACCGGCGGGCCGATTTCCAAAGCCTGGAATGTTCGCGGATGGCCAACAATTTACGTCCTCGATTCCAAAGGTGTAATTCGTTACAAGGGCGTTCGTGGCGAAAAGATGGATGAAGCTGTTACGGCCCTGCTGGCCGAAATGGACATCACCGTGGAAATTAAACACGATGAAGAAAAAGACTCGGATACGACTCCTGAGTAATTGTCGATTGCGATGGTTTGCTCTATCGCCTGATCAGTAATCACGAACCAGGCCGCGTCCCCTGTGGAGGCGGCTTTTTTTGGGGCTGCCAATAAAACAGCCCGCCAGAAGATGAATTCTGGCGGGCTGACAGCAGGCGAGGTCGACGGGGCTCGAACCCGCAACCTCCGGCGTGACAGGCCGGTGCTCTAACCAATTGAGCTACGACCCCTGCAAAGTAAGAACAGCAAGATTAGCCGGAGTCAGTGCCATTTGCAAGGCGGTTTGGTCGGCCATATTGTCGTCGTATGGGCAAGTATTCATGCCGATTTGCCTTGGCAGACAGATTCGCGTTTCCAAACATTCGGCAAAACCGGAACAACCCCTGTTTCGTGCCCAAGCGAGCCGAAATCCGTCTCCATACTGGCTGATTTTGCCGCCCCAATTCCGGTCGCGTCCCAAACTTGTAATGCCGTACCTTTTGGGAGTTCTATAATGGAACAGATCATGAACCAGGTGATTAGGTTCGCCAATCAAGTCGGAAATTCTGCTTGCAGTTTTAACCGCGAAACGTGGATCCTGTTGTCACTGGTAACAGTCATCACCGGATATCTGCTGCTGCGCGGAAACGCAAATCGATAAAAACCGAATTGTTGATCGGCATTAACGTTAATCTAAAACAGACTGGGGTCATCCCGGTCATGGCCGAGCTTTTCAACCTGTTCAAAATCGGCCGCCGCCAGACTCTTGTTCCCAAGAGCTTCCCGACATTGACCTCGATGCAGGTGCAGGGTCGCTGACATCTTGTCCCGCATCTTCCTGGCAAATGCCGGCTCCAGCGTTTCATCCGGCCGTTCTCCCAGCGGGCCATGGATCGCGCTCAACGCGAAGTCATTGGAAATGCATGCCAAGTCGAGCGAATGAATTGCGTCCCGGGGTCTTCCCTGTCTGAGCAAAATCAGTCCGGCAGTATCCAGAAACATTGAACCGTCCTGGGCCTCGGCAATGCATTGCCGAACGTTGGGCAGCAATTTCAGAAGTGATTCGCCCTCGTAGCCCAAATCGACAATCCGAAACCGGTCGCGAACAGATTGCAGCCGGGCCGATTCATCGCCGACTTGCTCCAGCACCATGGCCCGGACAGCCAACAGCAAAGCCAACTCGAATCGAAGCGATGCGAACGTCGTTCTTGCATCTGCCATGGGGCCCGGTTCACTCTCGCCTGCTGCCTCTCCTGCCATCCAGCGATAGTATTCCAGAATCATCGTGCTGCCAAAACCGCTGGCAATGTCCTCCCTCAGGGCAATTTCATGGTTCAAGAGAGGAACGATTTCATTTGGCTTTCCCAACTCGCAGGAGATCAACGCCGTGCTGATAGCGACCTTGCTACCCGTCGTGATTCGTTCGGCTTTGCCAAATTTCGTCTCCCGCTGACTGGTTGCGAAAACTTCATCCATGATAAAGTTTGCGAGGCCCAATTGCTCACCCGCCAGGGCGGCGTTGTAGGCAAGTTCATTCGTAATGTTCACAACGCTGCGAAAATCCAGCAGGTCCAATGTGCCGGAATCCTTTAGTGTTTTTCGGGCAGTCTGAAGCACAGAAAATCCTTCAGACCGATGTCCGGCGGCAACCAGG